>JAYUSP010000027.1:0-2881 GCA_043755615.1 Betaproteobacteria bacterium | reverse complement strand
GCGGACAGCCCGCAGCACGAAGCCGCGCGGCTTTGGCTCGAGTCGGCCTTTGCCGGCACGGGCGGCGTCGCTTTCTGCTGGCCGGCCTTGGTCGGCTTCCTGCGCCTGTCGACTCGCAGCGGCATCTTCAGCCAACCGCTGACGTTGGACCACGCGCTCGAACTGCTGCACGCCTGGTTGGACCACCCCGCTGCGCGCCTGATCTCGCCCACCGAGCGCCATGCGGCCCTGCTGTCGGGCCTGCTGCTGGCGCGGGGCCGGGGCGGCAACCTCGTCAGCGACGCTCACATCGCCGCCCTGGCCATTGAACATGGCGCCGAGCTCGGCACCTTCGATCGCGACTTCGAGCAGTTTGCCGGGCTTCGCATGACGCTGCTGAAATAATCCCCCACATGACCCGCAAGCTCTTCGTCACCACCGCCCTGCCCTACGCCAACGCGCCGTTTCACATCGGCCACATGATGGAGTACATCCAGGCTGACATCTGGGTGCGCTTTCAACGCATGCAGGTGAGCGCCGACGGGTCCCCCGTGGAAGTTCACTTCGTCTGCGCCGACGACGCGCATGGCGCGCCGATCATGATCGCGGCCGAGAAGGCGGGCAAGTCGCCGCAGCAGTTTGTGGCAGACATCGCGGCCGGTCGCAAGCCCTACCTCGACGGTTTTCACATCGCCTTCGACAACTGGCATTCGACCGACGGCCCCGAGAACCACGAACTAGCGCAAGACATCTACCGCGCGCTGCGCAGAGCCGGCCTGATTGCCGAACGCCAGGTCGAGCAGTTCTTCGACCCGGTGAAGTCGATGTTCCTGCCCGACCGCTACATCAAGGGCGAGTGCCCGAACTGCGGCGCGAAAGACCAATACGGCGACAACTGCGATGTCTGCGGCGCCGTCTATTCGCCGACCGACCTGAAGAACCCGACGTCGGCGCTGAGCGGCGCGGTGCCGGTGCTGAAGTCGAGTGCGCACCACTTCTTCCAGCTCAGCTCGCAACGCTGCGTCGACTTTCTGCAGCAGTGGACGACCGAGCCGGGGCGCTTGCAGCCCGAGGTGCTGAACAAGATCCGCGAATGGTTCGCTGAAGACGACAGCGGACACGTCAGCCTGGCCGACTGGGACATCAGCCGCGACGCGCCCTACTTCGGCATCCGCATCCCCGACACCGAGGACAAGTATTTCTACGTCTGGCTCGACGCGCCGGTGGGCTACCTGGCGTCGTTGAAGAACCACCTCGGCGAAAAGTTTGACGCCACGATGGCCGACCCGGCGCTCGAGCAGATTCATTTCATCGGCAAGGACATCAGCTACTTCCACACGCTGTTCTGGCCCGCGATGCTGCACTTCTCTGGCCGCAAGACGCCGGACAAGATCTATGTGCACGGCTTCATCACGTTGGGTGGCGACAAGATGAGCAAGAGCCGCGGCACCGGCCTGTCGCCGCTGAAGTACCTGGAAGTGGGCCTCGACGCCGAGTGGCTGCGCTACTACATCGCGGCCAAGCTCAACGCCAAGGTCGAGGACATCGAGTTCAACCCCGAGGACTTCATTGCGCGCGTCAACAGCGACCTGGTCGGCAAGTACATCAACATCGCCAGCCGGGCTGCGGGCTTCCTCGCCAAGCGCTTCGGCGGCCGGCTGTCGGCCGACCTCGGTGTCGAGGGCCGCGCCCTGCTCGACGCGCTGCGCGGTCACGCCCCGGCCCTGCGCGAGCTGTACGAGGAGCGCGAGTTCGGCAAGGCACTGCGCGAGACGATGCTGCTGGCCGATCGCGTGAACGAGTACGTCGACCGCCACAAGCCTTGGGAACTTGCCAAGCAGGCCGGGATGGACGCTGCGTTGCACGATGTGTGCAGCGTCTGCATCGAGGCCTTCCGCGTGCTCACGGTCTATCTCAAACCGGTGCTGCCGGCGCTGGCGGCGAAGGTCGAAGTGTTCCTGAAGATCGAGCCGCTAGCCTGGCACGATGCCTCGCGCTCGCTCGGTGCGCACACCATCGGCGCCTACCAGCATCTGATGCAGCGCGTCGATGCGGCCCAGGTCGAGGCTCTGCTTGCTGCGCCGACGCCCGCCGCAGCGTTGCCCGGCGGCGAAGCGATCGCGCCCGAAATCAAGATCGAGGATTTCGCCAAGCTCGACCTGCGCATCGCCCGGATCGTCAACGCCGAGCACGTCGACGGCAGCGCCAAGCTGTTGCGCTTGACGCTCGATGTCGGCGAAGGGACCGACCCGCAGGGCAGCCCGATCACGCGCAACGTCTTCTCCGGCATCAAGGGCGCCTTCGAGCCCGCCGACCTGATCGGCAGGTTGACCGTGATGGTCGCCAACCTCGCGCCGCGCAAGATGAAGTTCGGCCTCAGCGAAGGCATGGTGCTGGCCGCCAGCCACGCCGACGAGAAGGCCAACTCGGGGCTGTACTTGCTCGAGGCCGGCGGGGGCGCGACGCCCGGTTTGCGCATCCGCTAGACCGGCTCCCGCTGACACTGTGCGGCTCGCCTTCCACCGCTTTCGCCCACGCCTGCTCGACGCGTTGCGCGGCTACGAGCGTCGGCATTTCTTCACTGACGTCGGCGCTGGCATCACGGTGGCCGTGGTGGCACTGCCGCTGGCGATGGCCTTCGCAATCGCCTCCGGCCTGAAGCCCGAACAGGGCTTGATCACGGCGATCGTCGCCGGCTTCCTGATCTCCGCACTCGGCGGTTCGAACCTGCAGATCGGCGGGCCGGCGGGTGCTTTCATCGTCATCGTCTACGGCATCCTGCAGCGCTATGGCCTGACCAACCTACTGATCTCGACCGCGCTCGCGGGCCTGCTGCTGGTCGCGATGGGGACGCTCAAGCTCGGCGCGCTGGTGCGCTATGTGCCGGTGACGATCGTCATCG
>JAYUSP010000026.1:0-8619 GCA_043755615.1 Betaproteobacteria bacterium | reverse complement strand
GGCCTGCTCAAGGCCGGCAAGCTGTCCAACATGTTCCCGCTGCAAGTCGTGCACGGCATGCTGGCTGGCATCGGCATCATCATCATGGCCAAGCAGATCCACGTCGCGCTAGGCGTGAAGGTCGGCGGAAGCATGATTGCCACCATCGCCGCCATCCCGTCCAGCTTCGCCGGCATGGCACCGACGGTGGCGTTGATTGGCGCCATCAGCCTGATGATCATGATCGTCTGGCCGATGCTCGGCAAGGCGGTGCCGTTCCTGAAGGCCATTCCCGCTCCGCTCGTGGTGGTGCTGACCGCCGTCGCGATGGGCCAGTCGTTCCAGCTCGATGCCAAGTACCTGGTGTCGGTGCCGCTCAACTTCATGGAGTCGTTCGCGTTCCCTGACTTCTCCAAGATCGGCGACGGCGTGTTCTGGAAATACGTCTTCACTTACTTGTTTGTCGCCAGTCTGGAGTCGCTGCTGACGGCCTCGGCGATCGACAAGATGGACCCGTTCAAGCGCCGCTCCAACATGAATCAGGAACTGATCGGCAAGGGCGCGTCCAACGCGCTGGCGTCGCTGATTGGCGGCCTGCCGATGATCGCGGAGGTGGTTCGCAGTTCGGCCAACGTGATGAACGGTGCCCGCACGCGCTGGGCCAACTTCTACCACGGTGTGTTCCTGCTCGTGGCGGTGGTCGCGATTCCTGCGGTGCTCAACATGATCCCGCTGGCGGCGTTGGCCGGCATGCTGGTCTTCATCGGCTTCCGTCTCGCGCATCCCAAGACCTTCATGCACGCGCTGCACATCGGCAAGGAAGAATTCATGTTCATGGCCGCGACCGCCGCCATCGTGGTCACGGTCGATCTGCTGTGGGGCGTGATCATCGGCTTCGTCATTGCGGTGGTGACGAACCTGGCTCGCGGCGGTGCCAAAGGCTTCGTCAAGGCCGACACCCAGGTCAGCGCCAAGGGCGACACGGTGACGCTGAAGTTTCGCGGCGCGCTCGGCTTCAACAACTACGTCGGCGTGCGCGGCGTGCTCGACAGCCTGCCCAAGGCCAAGCAGCTGACGCTGGACTACAGCGGCGTGAGCTTCATGGACCACACCGTGCGCGAGCGGCTGCACGACTTCAAGGGCGAGTACGAAGGTGAGGGCGGCAGCCTGGCGGTGCAAGGCGAGTCGGCCTTGCGTGCTTCGTCGCATCACGAGTTCTCGGCGATGGTTCGCGCCAAGGCTTGACCGATCCTGGGCGGCGTCGGCGCGAGCACCGCGCCCGCGCCGCGCCGGCACCCGGCACCGAGATTCGATTTTCAGCGTCCAAGCGAGGAGATTCCATGGGTATCCTGAGCATCATCACCTGGCTGCCACTGCTCGGCGCCCTGGTCATTCTGGGCTTGCCCCGAACCCAGGTGCGACTGATCCAGACGGTGGCTATCGGCGTCAGCGCCGCCTCTTTCGTCCTCGCCTGGAACCTGCTTGCCAGCTTCAACACGGCGACATCCGCGCTGCAGTTCGTCGAGCGGCTGAAGTGGGTGCCCGAGATGGGCATGAGCTACACGCTCGGCGTCGACGGCTTGTCGTTTCCGATGATTCTGCTGACGACCCTGATGAGCCTGGTTGCTGTGGTTGCTTCGACCCGCATCACCGAGCGCGTGAAGGCCTACTTCGCCTGGTTCATGGTGCTCGAGACAGCGATGCTCGGCGTGTTCATGGCGCAGGACTGGTTCCTGTTCTACATGTTCTACGAGATCACGCTGATCCCGATGTTCTTCCTGATCGGCATTTGGGGCGGCCACAACAAGGGCGCCGCCAGCATGAGCTTTTTCCTGTACACGCTGGGCGGCTCGGTCTTCATGCTGCTCGGCATCATCGCCGTGTACCTCGGCAACCCGGGCCACAGCTTCGACATGCTGCAGCTCGCGCAGGCCCACACCGGCTGGACCCCCGACTTCAAAATCCTTGTGTTCGGCGCCTTCTTGATCGGGCTGGCGGTGAAGATTCCTGCGTTCCCGCTGCACGGCTGGCTGCCGCTGGCCCACGTCGAGGCGCCGATCCCGGTCAGCGTGCTGCTGTCCGCCGTGCTGCTGAAGATGGGCGGCTACGGGCTGATGCGCGTCTCGGGCATGCTGCCCGAGGGCATTGCCTGGTTCGCGCCAGCGCTGTTCGTGCTGGGGCTCATCAACATCGTCTACGGCGCACTGATGGCCTGGCGCCAGACCGATCTGAAGGCGATGGTCGCGTTCTCCTCGATCAGCCACATGGGTTTCGTGCTGCTGGGCATCTCGACGCTCAGCGTGACCGGGTTTACTGGCGTGGTGATGCAAATGTTCACCCACGGCGTCATCGTCGGCGCGCTGTTCCTGCTGGTCGGCTGCCTCTACGAGCGGGCGCACACCCGTGACATCGGCGCCTTCAGCGGCCTGGCGCAGCGCGTGCCGATGTTCTCGGTGCTGATGACGCTGACCCTGCTCGCTTCGATGGGGCTGCCGGGTCTGGCTGGCTTCGTCAGTGAATTCCACGCCCTCGTCGGCGGCTTCGACCGCTGGGGCCTGTGGGTCGCGATGGCCAGCGTGGGCATCGTCGTCACGGCCGCGTACTCGCTGCGCGCCATCAATCAGATGTTTCTCGGTGCGTTCAACCCGCGCTGGGAACACCTGAGCGACCTGAACGCCCGCGAGGTGCTGACGCTGGCGCCGCTGGTGCTCCTGATGGTCGGCCTGGGCATCTTCCCCGGCGCCGCGCTGGCCCTGATGGCCAACACGCTGAACAACCTGGCTGCGGCGTTCAAGTAACCCGCCTCTCGACAACATTGCAGGAATCCCGTCCATGACGAACGCCCACGACGCCCACGCCGACGCCAGCCCTCTCGACGCACGCGGTTACCTGAAACACGCGGTCGAGCACTTCTGCCACATGCTCTCCGAGCAGGGGCCAATGAGCATCACCTTCGTCCACAACAACACCCTGCTCGGGCTGCAGAAGTCGCACTTTGAAGTCGCGATCAAGGAAGCCGAACGCTTCCTGGGCGGGCGCGGCTACCTCGAGAACGCCGAGTTCCGTCGCCACCACAAGAACGGCCGCATCACGGCCATCGACATCGAGCGCGCGCTGCGCGAACGCGGCGTCGACGGCCTGGACAGCAGCCTCCTGCACATCGGTGAGCAGCGTGTGGCCGGGATCGATCTGCTGAGCGCGCACCTGGTGCACGGCATCGACGCCATCGATCCGGCCGAGCTGCGTTACCGCACGCTCGACCGCCGCGAGGCCAGGCGCCTGCGCAACGACCTTGCGCCGCGCAACCGCGACGCCTTGCTGGCGTCGGCATCGGCCGACCTGGCGGCCCGCATCGACGCCATCGGCCGCTCGGTCACGATGAGCCAGTGGCTGACCGAGCTGACCGGGCTGGACATCACACGCACTGTGGTGGCTGCCGTAGGGGATCAACTCTCTGGCAAGAATGCCTTCGCCGCGGCGGTCGAACCGAATCTGCGCGCGCTCGGCATCGCCGAAGAACGCTGGCGCTCCTACCTCGACTGCATCGACGCGCAGTTGGCCAATGAACATGGCAGCGAAACGCAACGAGCGGAGATGCGCGAGATCTGGTTGCGTGAAGAAGCGGCACTAGTCAATGCGTTGGCGCAGCGGCACTTCGGGCTGGCGGGCACGGTCGACGCCCTGGGCCGCCACTTCGGCGCCCACCTCGAGGAGTACGCCGCGCTGATGCTGTGGCGGGCCTCGCTGCGCTTGCTCGGCCTGGGGGAGCCGCTCGCCGTCAGCGACGCCGAGCATCTAAACGATCACAACCCGGATGCGTCCAGCGTGGACACGCTGAGCGAGCAAATTCAGCACATGCACCGTTGGGGTGGGCCTCCGATACCGATCAACGCCGCCGAGCGCAGCGAGCTCGAACGCCTGATCGGCATCGAGATCGAATCCGCGCGCGAGGGCACGCAAGTTGCCGACGTGGCGGCCTCCGGCGCCGCCCATCTGTGCTGGCTGGTGTTGCACGACCTCGGGCCCCAGCACATGAACCGGCGCGGCCTGGAGGCCTTGCAGGCGCTGGCCCTGGGCGGCACCGAGCGGGTCGAGTTGAAGGCGCTGCTGGAACGACTGCACGAACGCGATCCGCGCCAGCAGATGGCGGCGCATCTGAAATCCAGCCTTGACGCCGAAATTGCGGCGTTCGCGCACGGTCGGGCCCACGCCGACCTGCTGCAGTCGCTGACCGGCGACGACCTCAGCGAGCGCGTCAACCAGTACGTGATCCGGATCTGCGCGGCGTTTTTCGACGAAGGACTGGCGGCGTGGCACATGCCGGCGCGCGCGCTGGGCTTCTTCGACGCCTGGCGCAGCCTGGCCGAACACGAACGCACCTTCGACTTCGACCAGCTTGCCGGCTGGCGCGAAGCCCTGCACCAACTGCCCACGCGACCCGACGACGCGGTTATGCATTGCCTGGCCCAACTCGGCATCGAGCGCGAAAACTGGGGCGAGTACCTCGGCCGGCTGCTGGTGCGCCTCAAAGGCTGGGCCGGCATGGCGTTCTGGCGCGAACTGCATCCCAAGTACGTGCAGCAGGCCACGACGCCGGTCGACGTGATGCAGTTTCTGGCCGTGCGCCTGTTTTACGAAACCCAACTGGTGCGCGACATGTGCCGCCGCACCTGGCAGATCCAGCCCGACCTGGCCAGCCTGGCGCACCACCTGCGCGCCCACCTGCCCGAGTACCTGGTGCGCCGCGAGCTGTTTGCCGGGCGGCTGTCCGACGGGCTGGCCGAAGAGGCTCGCGCCCTGGTCGAAGACCGCAGCCTGGCCGGGCGAGTCGAGGTTGAACACTGGGTCATGCTGGCCGACATGGTGTGGGCCGCGCAAGCCACCGAGAAGACGCTGGTTGACGCGGCCGACCGCGGCTGGCGGCTGCACCAGTCGCTTCAGCTGCTCGGGGTTGGCCCGGTGGCCGTGCGCAGCCTTAACGCCAGCGCCGCGCAGCGCGTGCTTGGCCTGCTCGACGGCTTTGCAGCGCCCACGCACGGCCCGGTTTGGCTCAATGCCTTCGAGCGCCATTACCGCGACGAGATCCTGAACGCGATGCGCCAGAACCACGGCCGCGGTCGCTGGCTCAAGCGCAACACGCGCCCGAAGTCGCAGGTCATCTTGTGCATCGACGAGCGCGAAGAAGCGTTCCACCGCCATTACGAAGAAATCGATCCCGGCCACGAGACTTTCGGCGCGGCCGGCTTTTTCGGCATAGCGATGAACTACACCAGCCTGGACGACCACGCCACGACGCCGCTGTGCCCGGCCGTCGTGAGCCCCGTGCACCGCGTCTACGAGATCGCCCGGCCCGAGGCCAAGGCGCGCGCGCTGCCTATGCACAAGTCGCGCGCGAAGTGGAAAGAGAGTTTCGACAACGCCTACTGGGAGATGAAGCGCAACCTGGTGTCGTCGTACTTCCTGATCGACGTGGTCGGCTTCTTGATGGCGCTGCCGCTGCTCGGACGGACATTCTTCCCGACCCGCTATTTCGCGATGATGGGTGCCGGCCGCGCGAGCTTCGTGCCCCATGTCACGACCCGCCTGGCGATCTCGCGCGACGACGCCGCGCTGGTTCACGACCACGGCCATGAACACGCTGCAGGCCCCGCGCCGATGGGCTTCACCGACACAGAACAGGCCGACCGCTGCGAAACCATGCTGCGCAACATCGGCCTGACCAGCGGTTTCGCGCCCATCGTCGTGTGGTGTGCGCACGGCTCGCACAGCGAGAACAACCCGCACGAAAACGCCCACGACTGCGGCGCCTGCGGCGGCAAGAATGGTGGGCCGAACGCGCGGGCCATTTCAGCCATGCTGAACCGGCCAGTGGTGCGAACGGTGCTGCGGGAACGCGGCATCGACATTCCGGCCGACAGTTGGTTCGTCGGCGGCGTGCACAACACCTGCTCCGATGAAGTCACGCTGTTCGATACGCAGGACGTGCCGACGGCGCTGCGCAGCCACTTCGACGGTGTGCGGGCCGACCTGCACCAGGCCAGCATGCGTTCGGCGCACGAGCGCTGCCGGCGCTTCGGTTCGTCGCCGAAGGATGCTTCGCTCGAAGTGTCGGCCGCGCACATCCTCGGTCGCGCCTACGACTTCAGCCAGGTGCGCCCCGAGTGGGGCCACGCCACCAACGCATTCGCAGTGGTCGGCCGGCGCGCCGTCACCCAAGGCGTGTTCTTCGACCGCCGCCCGTTCATCATTTCTTACGATCCAAACGCCGACGAGAGCGGCAAGATCCTCGAGCGCATCCTGATGGCGGTCGGCCCGGTGGGTGCCGGCATCAGCCTGGAGTACTACTTCTCCACCGTCGACCCCAAGGTCTACGGCTGCGACACCAAGGTGCCGCACAACGTGACGGGTCTGATCGGCGTGATGGAGGGCGCACACAGCGACCTGCGCACCGGGCTGCCGCGCCAGATGACCGAAGTGCATGAGGCGATGCGGCTGCAACTCGTGGTCGATGCGCCGATGGCCCGGCTGGGTGAAATCTACGGCCGCCAGCCGGCGATCCAGGAGCTGCTGAACGGCCAGTGGGTGCACCTGATCGCGCACGACCCGGATACCGGCGCGTTCAACATGTTCGTGCCGGGCACGGGCTTCGTCGAGTGGAATGAGCCGCTTCAACCGCTGCCCGAAGTGGCCACCTCGGCCGACTGGTACCGCGGCAAGTACGAAGGCTTTCTGTCGCCGGCATTGATCGCCGAACCCAAGGCGTCGTGGCGCAGCACCGGGTCGGTCGAACCGCACCACGGCCAGTTCGACGGCCTGATGCCGCCCGCGCTGGCCCATCGGCCGCAAGCACGCGCCAACGCCTGAGGAGACCTGCACCATGTTTGACAACATTGCCATCCTGATCGTCGTCGCGCCGCTGCTGGCAGCGCTGCTGAACGGACTGAACGTGCTGTGCGGCGAGTCGCTGTATTCCTGGCGCGTGGTCCAGCGCATCACTTGCGGTGCACTGCTGGTCTCGTTCGTCGGCGCGCTGTGGGTGTTTGCGCAGATCCTGATCGATCCGACGCCGCGCCAGGTGCAGGCCTACGAGTGGCTCGCCAGCGGCGGCTTCTCGGTGCCGGTGGCCTTCCTGATCGACTCGCTGTCGGCGCTGATGATGCTGGTGGTCACCGGTTTCAGCTTTCTGATCGCGGTGTTCTCGGTCAACTACATGCACAAGGACCGCAGCTTCACGCGCTACTTCAGCGCCATCGCGCTGTTCGTCTTCGCGATGCTGATCCTGGTGATGGGCAACAACTTCGTGATGCTGTTCGTTGGCTGGGAGCTGGTGGGTCTGTGTTCGTACCTGCTGATCGGCCACTACTACGACCGCAAGTCGGCCGCCAAGGCAGGCACCAAGGCGTTCGTGATGAACCGGGTCGGCGACGCCGGCTTCCTGATGGGCATCTTCCTGATCTACGCCCATTTCGACAGCGTGTTGTACGCCGAGGTGTTTGCCAACGCGGCCACGCTCGACACCGGCACCGCCACAGCCATCGGCTTGTGCCTGCTGCTGGGCGCGATCGGCAAGTCGGCGCAACTGCCGCTCGGAACCTGGCTGGCCAAGGCGATGGAAGGCCCGACGCCGTCGAGCGCGCTGATCCACGCCGCCACGATGGTGACGGCCGGCATCTACATGATTGCGCGCAGCCACTCGATCTACGACCTGGCACCCAACGCGCTGCTGGTGATTGCCATCGTTGGCGCGCTGACTGCGCTGTACGGGGCGCTGGTCGGCCTGACCACTTCGGACATCAAGGGCATCCTGGCCTTCTCGACCACGACCCAGCTCGGCCTGATGTTCCTGGCCTGCGGCCTGGGCGCCTACGGGGTGGCGGTGTTCCATCTGGTGGCGCACGCGTTCCTGAAGAGCTTCCTGTTCCTCACCGCGCCGTCGATCCTGCACCACATCCACGTCAAGGCCGACCCGACGGCGCGCGATGTGGTCAACCGCAGCGTGCCAATCCACTACTGGCTGGTGCTGGTCGGGGCCTTTGCGGTGATGGTGCTGCCCTTCGTCTCGGGCTTCGGCAGCAGCGAGGTCGTCGGCCTGACGCTGGCGCCCTACACCGTGCTGGCGGCGGGTGCGGCGGTGTCGCTGTTCGCGGCGCTCTACTACGCGATGCGCATGACGCAGCAGGCCTTTGGCGGCAGCCACGGGGGTGTGGCAGCAGGTCATCAAGGTGGCCACACGACAGCACACACATCTGCCCACGCCGAACACGCCCACCATGCCGGGGGCGGGCTGGCGCGGCCGGTGCTGGTGCTGGTCGGCGTGCTGGGCCTGGGCCTGGCGGCCGGCTTGCTGCCTGGCGGGGTCGACAACACCTGGTTTCAGCAGTTGCTGGCGCCGGTGCTGGCGGTGCGGCCGGCGGTCGGTGGTGCGGCGCCGGCCCTGGTCTACACCCTGCTCGGCCTGCTTGGCGTGATGCTGGCGGTGTCGTGGCTGACCGCCATTTTCTTCGAACGCTTTCGCCCGGAACTGCCGGGCCTGGCGATGCCGAAGGCGCGGCGCGTCTACGTGGCTTCGCTGAACCGGTTCTGGATCGACGAGTTCTATGACCGCTATCTGGTGGGCGGCTGCAAGCGCCTGGGGCTGAC
>JAYUSP010000025.1:0-2895 GCA_043755615.1 Betaproteobacteria bacterium | reverse complement strand
GCGTCGAAACCACCGGCGAGCTGTGCGGCCTTGCCGGCGCTGCGGTTGGCGATGACCAGCAGTGCCGGCTTCTGTTCGACGAAGGGCTGCAGCGCGCCGCGCACTGCGCCGCCGGCGCCGAGCATCAGAACCCGCTTGCCGGCGAGCGCGAACCCGAGATTGCGCTGCACATCGGCGACCAGCCCGATGCCGTCGAAGTTGTCGGCGGCGATGCGCCCGCCGTCGAACTTCAACGCGTTCACGGCGCCGGCGCGCTGCGCGCGTTCGGTGCGGCTGTCGGCCAGGTCGAAGGCCTGCAGCTTGAACGGCGTGGTGACGTTCATGCCGCGCCCGCCGGCTTCGGCAAAGCTGCGCACCGCCGCCGCAAAGCCGTCGAGCGGGCCTTCGATCGCGCCGTACTCCAGCAACTGCCCGCTTGCCTGCGCGAACATCGAATGAATGAGCGGCGACTTGGTGTGGCCGATCGGGTTGCCGATCACGGCGTAGCGGTCCATCGGGCTTCTCCGGTTCAGGCGCAAAGGCGCGCCACGGTGGCTGCGATCTCGATGGCCTGGGCCTGCGCGGCGCCGATGCGGGCGAGCATCGTGGCCGCCAGTGCGCGTCGGCGCAAGGGGCAGGTCAGGGTGGTCTGCGAGCCGGGAAATCGAAAGCGCTGGAATCGGCAGCAGCGAACCATAGGCACTGTGCAGGACGGCGACAAGCGCGGGCCGGGCCACTTGCGCGATGATCGCGCACCGCGTCCGCTGATCGATTGATTCGCGGGTTATCCCCTGGTTATCCCCCATCCTTCAGGCTCTCATGACCGTCGCCGATTCCGCCGTAGCGTTCGACCGCAAGGATCTGATCGAAGGTCTGGGCAAGGGCCTGCGCGTGATCGAGGCCTTCGACGAAGCGCACCCGCGCCTGAGCCCCAGCGAGGCCGGGCTGCGCGCCGGCATCAGCCGCACCGCGGCGCGGCGCTACCTCATCAGCCTGTGCCACTTCGGCTATGCCGCCACCGACGGCCGCCAGTTCTGGCTGCTGCCGCGGGTGTTGCGCCTGGGCCAGAGCTACCTCGAGGCGGCGCGCCTGCCGCGGCTGGTGCAACCCTTCCTCCAGCGGGTGGCGCTGGCGAGCTTTGAGACCGTCAACTTCAGCGTGCTCGACGGCCACGAGGTGGTCTACGTGACGCGCAGCAGCAGCCCGAGCCACGTCAGCATCGGCTTCCAGCCCGGCGCCCGCGTGCCGGCCCACCTGGTGACGCCGGGCTACGCGATCCTCTCGACCTTCGACGATGCCGCTCTCGAGCGCTGGGTCGCCGCACACGAGTTCACGTCGTTCACGCCCGAAGGCAGCCGCGACCCGGAGCGCTTTCGCGACTGGACGCTCGCCACCCGCGCCCTCGGCTACTGGGTCACCGAGCAGCAACTCGACCCCGGGCTGCGCGGCATCGCCCTGCCGCTGCGCGACCGCAAGGGCGAGTGCAAGGGCGCGATCGGCATGACCACGCCGATGCTGCCGCACAGCCGCGAGCATCTGGTGGCGCGCATGCTGCCGCTGCTCCAGGAGGCTGCGCGGGGGCTGCGCGAAATCTTGTGAGAGGCCGCCCGTTGGCGAGCGCGTCGGCAAGCCAACCCCTCGCGTGGGGTCCATCTCTATTGCGGCCCGGTGCGCGCGCTTTATGCTCTACGGTGCCCAACAATCTGCCAATTCGTCGGTTGCTGGCGACGACAGGCTATCGCGACTTGTCCGAATTGTTCGCGCAGATTTTCTCGGCCACACCGTGGCCGGCCTTGATGCTGGACGAACAGGGCACGGTACTCGCCGCGAGCGACGAGTCCGGCGCCGGTCTGACCCCTGAAGCAACCCCTGACGCAACCCCCGCCGACGTTCCCCTGCGCGAACGCGCGAAACGCTACCTCGGCCTGCTGCGCGGCAGCGTGCCGTGGCTGACGCCGCAAGAGACGGACAGCATGCGCACGCTGCGCTCGGGCGCGGTGGTCTACGAGCGCCTGCACCTGCGGCGCACGGCGTGGGGGGCTTGCCTGGTGATCGTCGATCAGACCGAGCTTCGGCAGTCGCAGGCGGCAGACATCCAGACCGCCCGGCTGGCATCGCTCGGTTTCATGGTGGCCGGCGTGTGCCACGAGGTGACGAATCCGCTCACGTCGCTGCACTCCATCGTGCAGATCCTGCGCTCCGAAAAGCAACCGAGCCCGGCGCTGCTGGCCAAGGGCCTCGACAACATCGCGCTCAACGTCAAGCGGATCCTCGACATCTCGCGGCGGCTCGTGAAGTTCTCGCGCGTCGGCGACGAGCCGCGTTCGTGCTTTGCCATCGACGAAGCGATCGAGGAAGCCGCTCATGTGATGCGCCATGAAGGTCTGCTGCACGACATCGATCTGCAGCACGAGACCGACCCGCACGCCATGGTGTTCGGCAACCCGGGCCAGGCGCGCGAGATCTTCCTGAACCTGTTCGTCAATGCGGCCCAGGCGATGGCCGGCCGGGGCCGGCTGAGTGTGGTGACGCGCAGCACCGCCCAGACGGTCGAGGTGCTGGTCAGCGACACCGGCCCGGGTGTCGCGCCCGGTCTGACCGGCCGTATCTTCGAGCCGTTTTTCACCACCAAGGCAGACCAGCACGGCACCGGGCTCGGCCTGGCGATTTGTACCGAGATGGCAAACGAGCACGGCGGCAGCATCGAACTGCGGCACAACTCGCCGCATGGCGCGGCGTTTTGCGTGACGCTGCCCAGGGGGCGAAGCTGATGCAGCGCAAGCCTGCCGACAGCGTGCTGCCCCGCCCCGCGGAACAGGTTCTCGTGGTCGACGACGACCGGGGCATTTGCGAGTGCGTGGAAATGCTGCTCGAGCGAGCCGGCCACGCCAGCGTCATCACCCGCCTGGGCCGCGA
>JAYUSP010000024.1:0-2900 GCA_043755615.1 Betaproteobacteria bacterium | reverse complement strand
CGGGTAGGCGTTGAAGACCTGCATTGCCGGCCGGGTCTCGGGTAGCACATAGACGATCGCGGTCTGGGCCGCGAACAGCGGCCGCAGGTTGCGCTCGTAAAACTCCACCGACACGTTGATGCAGCCGTAGGAGATGCGGTTGTCGTCCACCGACGGCGACGCCAGCCGCTCCAGCCGGCGCTCTGCGGGGTTGGTCGCGCGCACGCGGTGGATCGACACCGCGGCATCGTAGTCGACCCAGACGATATCTTCGCCATGGGTATTGATGCCGCGTTCGGCGACAAAGCGCCCGGCCGGTGTGGTGCGCTCGTGCGGCAGCACCTCGGCGATCGGCCGCGTGCCGATGCCCGGCACAGTGTCGTCGCCGATCGCCGACCCCAGCAGCACGGGTGAAGCGCCACGCAATCGTGCTTCGCCGTCGAAGACGTAGATGCGGGCGAACTGTTTGTCGATGACGATGAATTCGGTGCCGCCGTGGTCGCCCGAATCGGCCACCCAGTCGGCGATCTGGCGGGCGTCGTCCGACGCCACGTGCGCGCCGAAATCAGCCCGGCGCGGTGCCGGCAGTGGCGCCACGAATTCGGCGGCGGCCGGCGCGGCCACCACCGGCGGCAGGTGGTGCTGCCCTGCCGCATTCTGTGGTGACACCAGCGCCGCAGCCATCGCCAGCAGCGCCGTGGCGATCGTCGGCCAGGCACGCCAAGAGCGCGCGCCCGGCGGTTGCGCAAGCGGGTCCGGGCGACGATCAGCGTGCATGGTGACTTGGGTGCTGGTGACGATCAGACGTCGACGACGCGGGAACTGCGTCCAGTGCTCGCGTTGTTGTTCGCCGGTTTGTTGCGCAGGCGGCTGTTCTGCGCACTCGTGACAGTGCTAACAGTCTGGGGTGGGTCTGGCGGAATCACGCTGCCCATGCCCTGAAGTGTCGTGAGAGTGTTGCGGTTGCTGTCGCCGGGCGGCGTGTTGAGCGAGCCTGCGAGCCAGCTGGTGAGTGTGCTGGGGTCGACCACGCCGCGACCTGCGTCGGCTGGCGGCGACACCGATCCAGTCCTGTTCCAGGCCGTGACCTGGACCGATCGCATCGGTCATCGCCGCCGTGGTACGCAAGGTCGCGCCCTTTTTCGCACTCACTTTCCATCGCGATCGGCGTCACCCGGCAGCGAGCGCTCGGCGGTGTCGGACAGACGATTCCAGGCGTCGCGGGTGGCGTGCCTGGCGCGGCCCCAATCGAGGCTCGAATTGCCGCGCGCCTGTTCCCAATCGCCCGCCAGCTCGCTCTCGGCGGCCTCGAAATTGCGGCCTGGGTAGCGCCCGTACGAGTCGGCACCGTAGCGGTCCCGCTCAAGGGGTCGCGGTTGGCATCGCCAGTGCGGGTTTCAAGAATTTCATCTTGCTGAGTCATGGTTGTTTACTCGCGATGTAGTGCGTCGCAGGACAGGCGACGGACGTGGCTCAGCGCAGGCTGCCGCGGCGCACCAGGTTGACGATGCCCAACAGGATCGATGCACCGATGAACGAAACGAGCAGCGCCAAAACGCTGAAGTCGTTCTGGTTGATCGTGCCGGCTCCGAGCAGCGGCGAGATGAACCAGCCACCAAGCACCGCGCCGACGATGCCGACGACGATGTTCAGGAAGAGGCCTTGCTGGCCATTCGTTTTCATGAGGATGCTGGCCAGCCAACCGACAAGGCCTCCGACGACTAGCCAGATGATGAAGTTCACGGGGTGCTCTTTTTGGGGGTTGTTGACCAGCCAAGCGTAAGAGCGGTGGGCTGGCCGCTCCATGCCTGCGCGCCGCCTTGAACTGACTGACGGCGCCGCTCGTATTTGCCAGAGACCGCCTACACGCTGACGTCGCACGCGACGACAGCCGGCGCGGCGCATGAAGTTCAGACCCGCGGCATGGTCAAACTCCGTCGCAAGCCTGTCTGGATCGTCGTCGGCACTTTGTTGGTCACCGTCACGGTCGCGGCGGTGTTGCGGGTGCTGAACCTCGGCGGCGGCGAGAAGAACAATCGATCGCCGGGTCGAGCGGCGTGTGTGCCGCGCAGCGGCGTTCAAAAAGCAAGACGCCCCGCCAGCCAAGTGGGGCCTGGCTGACGGGGCTGTGGCAACGCGTGGCGGGTCCCGGCTGTCCGCTATCGGTCAGTTGCGGTCGGCGCGCATCGCACGCATCGAGCGCGATGAACGGTCACCGGACATCGGGGCCGAGTCGGACGACAGCGGTGACTGGGACTGCGACGACTGCGACGGCGTCAGTGTCGTGGTGCCCTGCGGTGACATCGGCGCCATCGTGCCGGTGCCGGTGCCGCTGCCGGTGCTGTCCGTGGGCGTGGCCATCGGCGTTGTCATCGGCGTATCGGTCCTCAACGGCTGCGCGGTCGTCGACTGCGGTGTCGTCATGGTGCCGCTGCCCTGGGTGGTCATCGGCGTTGAGGTCGTCGAATTCATCGGCGTCGTGCCTTGCGTCGACCCAACTGGTGGCACGGTGCTGATGCTCTGCGAGGACACCGGCGGCGTCGTCGGCCGGGCCGCAGGGTCGTTGGTGTTGCTCGGCGAGACCGGTGCAATGCGGCTGGTGCTCTGCGACGACACCGGTGGCGTCGTCGGCCTGGGCGACGGATCGGTGCCGCTGGTGGCCGGGATCGGTGGCACGCTGCTGGTGCTTTGCGACGACACCGGCGGGGCTGTCGACTGCGCATAGGCCAAGCCGATCGCACCCACCATGGCAGCCGCGGCGGCGACGGTGGCAACGAGGTATTTCGATTGGGTCATCACTGAACTCCTGAAGAAGATTGGAAGCAAGAAACTAGAAAACTACCGGACAGTCCGGTTGCATTCACCTTAGGCGGCACCGCAGGATTCACCGGTCGGCCGGCGGCGCGCCCGCGTGTAGGACC
>JAYUSP010000023.1:0-8666 GCA_043755615.1 Betaproteobacteria bacterium | reverse complement strand
GCCTTGCGCGTGAGCTTCGTCGATGCCCTGGGCAGCAGCGAAGTGTTGACCAGCGCTGCCACCGCGGCAGTGGCCAATGTCAATGACGCGCCTGGTGGCAGCGCGACGATCGATGGCTCGCCGGCACAGAACCAGACCCTGTCCGCCAACACCGCCGGCATCAACGATGCCGATGGCCTCGGTGCCTTCGCTTTCGAGTGGCTGCGCAATGGCCTGCCCATCGTGGGGGCCAACCTGTCGACCTACACCCTGGGCAACGCTGATGTCGGGCACTTGGTCTCGGTGCGGACAGGTTTTGTCGATGGTCACGGCACATCGGAGTCGCTGACCAGTGCGGCTGCCGGCCCGATCGGCAATGCCAATGACCCACCCACCGGCGCCGTCGTCATCAACGGCAACCCGATCGAAGACCAGACGCTGACGGCCGACACCAGCACCATCGGCGACCCCGACGGGCTGGGTGTCTTCAGCTACCAATGGCTGCGCGCGGGCTTGGCCGTGGCGGGTGCCACCGCAAGCTTCTACACGCTCGGCGATGCCGATGTCGACCAGCTGATCGCGGTGCGAGCGAGTTTCACCGACGGGCAGGGTTCTGCAGAATCGCTGACGAGTGCCGCCACCGCCGCCGTGGTGAATGTCAATGATCCCGCCACCGGCAGCGTCACAGTCAGTGGCGCCGCGACGATCGGCTCGATGCTCGGCGCCGACACCAGCACGGTCGCCGACGCCGATGGTCTGGGCGCATTCGCGTACCAGTGGACTCGCAACGGCAACCCGATCGTCGGCGCGCTGGCGTCCAGCTATGGCCTCGTCGCGGCCGACCTGAACGCGCTCATTCGCGCGGTGGTCAGCTATACCGATGCCCGAGGCGCGGCCGAGTCGCTGACCAGCGCGCCGACGGCGCCTGTCGTCGGCTCCAACAACCCGGCGCAAGGCAGCCCGACGATCGGCGGCATTGCCACCGAGAACCAACTGCTGACAGCACAGACCGGCACCATCACCGACGCCGACGGCCTGGGCGCGTTCAGCTACCAGTGGCTTCGTGCGGGCTCACCTATTGGCGGCGCCACCGCGGCGACCTACACGCTGGATGATGCCGATGTCGGCGCGTTGATATCGGTGCGTGTGAGCTTCATCGACGGCCTGGGTTTTGCAGAGTCGTTGACAAGCAGCGCCACCGCCGCCGTTGTCAACGTCAACGACGTGCCGGCTGGAGCCGTCACGATCAGTGGCACCGCCACCGAAAACCAGAGCCTCAGTGCCATCACCACCAGCATCAGCGACGCCGACGGTCTGGGGCCTTTCAGCTACCAGTGGCTGCGCGGCGGAGCCCCCATCGTTGGCGCGACCGCGGCAAGCTATGTCCTCGCTGATGCCGATGTGGGCGAAGCGATTTCGGTGGGCGTGAATTTCATCGATGCGCGGGGTTCGGCAGAGTCATTGACCAGCGCCGCCACCACCGCGGTGGCCAATGTCAACGACTTGCCGACCGGCAGTGTCACCGTGACCGGCACCGCCACCATCGGCAGCACCTTGACCTTCGCCCACACGCTGGCCGATGGCGATGGCTTGGGGCCGGTGAGCTGGCGCGTGCAGTCGTCGCCGAACGGCACGACCTGGACCAATGTGGTCGACCTCGGCCCGGCCACGCTGGTGGTCCATGCCGCACTCGGCGGGCTGCGCCTGCGCGCGCAGGCCTCCTACACCGACCTGCGTGGTGCCGCTGAAGTGGTTTCCAGCGCGGCCACTGCGGTCGTGCCCACGATCACCTTCAACGTCATCGATGGCGACGCCAGCAACAACACGCTGCTGGGCACCGCCGCGGCCGACCGGATCAACGGCTTGAACGGCAACGACAGCATCGACGGCAACACCGGCACCGACATGCTGGTTGGCGGCGCCGGCAACGACACCTACACGCTGGACAACGCGGGCGACGGTATCGTCGAGGCAGCGGGTGGTGGCTTCGACATCATGCGCAGCGGCACCTTTAGCCTGGTGCTGGGTGCCCACGTCGAAGAGCTCTGGATCGACGGCGCTGCGGCGCTCGACGGCTGGGGCAACGACCTGGGCAACAACCTGCGCGGCAACGGTGCCGCCAACCGACTCTTCGGTGCTGGTGGCAACGACCAGTTGCAGGGCTTTGCCGGCAACGACACGATGGACGGCGGCGCCGGGGCCGATACCGCCACCTACATCGGCTTGTTGTCAGCTTCGACGCTGCTTCGCACCGGGAACAACGCTTACACCGTGACCACCGGCGCCGAGCTCGATACGCTGTTGAACATCGAGTTTGTCAGATTCATTGCCGGCGCGACGACGACAGCGCTGACCACCGGAACGGTAGCACTCAGCGACACCACGCCTAATTTCGGGCAGACGATCAGCCTTCTGAGCACCTTGGCCAACAGCCAGTCGTTGACCATCACCGGCACGCAGTGGCAGATGTTCGACGCCGGTGCCTGGGTGCCGATCGTCGGTGCCAGCAACACCAGCTTCACCCCCGGCGCGGCCCAAACCGGCAAGGCACTGCGGGTGGTGCAGACCTTCACCGATCCGCTGGGCGCGGGCCAGGTTGCGGTGTCGGCCGCGAGCACGCCCGTTGGCGTCAACAACACCGCCGCGGCCGGCGCGGTGTTGATTGCAGGCACGCCGACTGAAGACCAGACGCTGTCGGCCAACACGGCAGACATCAGCGATGCCGATGGGCTGGGCGCTTTCAACTACCAGTGGCTGCGCGCGGGCTTGGCAATTGCCGGCGCCAGCGCATCGAGCTACACGCTCGGCGACATGGATGTCGGCGCGGCGATGCAGGTGCAAGTCTCGTGGACCGATGGTCGCGGATCGCCCGAATCTCTGACCAGCGCCGTCACCGCTGCGGTGGCCAACGTCAACGACCCCGCGACCGGCCTGCCGGTGATCGTGGGCAGCGCGGCCGAGGACCAAACCCTCACGGTAAATACGGTCAGCATCAGCGACGTCGACGGGCTTGGCGTGATGGCCTATCGCTGGACACGAGGCGGTATCGATATCGTTGCCGCCACCGGCGCGAGCCTGATCCTCGGCGACGCCGATATCGGCACGCAGATCGGCGTGCGCGTGAGTTTCACCGACGCGCGTGGTGCGCCGGAAAGCCTGACCAGCGCGCCGACATCGGCGGTGATCAATGTCAACGATGCGCCGGCGGGCAGCGTCACGGTCAGCGACACCACCCCCGCGGTCGGTGTGGTGCAGACCTTGACCCACAACCTGACCGACGCCGATGGCATGCCGGCACAAGTGCAAGTCTCCTGGCAGTACAGCACCAACAATGGCGCGCAATGGGTCGATGTGATCCCGGCGGGCGCGTCTTTCCTGCTCACGGCCTTTTACGCCAATGCACGATTTCGCGGCGTCGTGAGCTACACCGACAACCGCGGCACGGCCGAGATCGTGACCTCGGCGATGACCGGCGCAGCGCCGCTGACCTTCAACAATATCAACGGCACCAGTGCCGGCGAAACGCTGGCCGGCACCTCGGCAGCGGACCGCATCAGCGGCCTCGGTGGCAATGATTCGATCACCGGCGGCAACGGCTTCGACCTCTTGCTTGGCGGCGCCGGCAATGACACGTATGTCGTCAACAATGTTGCCGATGCGGTGGTCGAGGCCAGCGGCGAAGGTACCGACCTGGTTCAGAGTTCGGTCACCTGGACCCTGGGCGGGCATGTCGAAAACCTGACCCTCACCGGGTCGGGCGCGCTCAGCGGCTTCGGCAATGCCGCCAACAACAATCTGATCGGCAACAGCGGCAACAACACGCTGCGCGGCGATCTCGGCAACGACACGCTGAACGGCGGCACCGGTGCCGACAACCTGGGCGGCGGCGGTGGCAACGACACCTACGTCGTCGACAACACTGGCGACGTGACCACCGAGCTCGCCGACGAAGGCATCGACCTCGTGCAGGCGGCCTTGACCTGGACCCTCGGCGCCAACGTCGACAACCTGACGCTCACCGGCAGCAGCAACATCAACGGCACCGGCAATGCGTTGGCGAATGTGATGACTGGCAACGGCGCCAACAACACGCTGAACGGCGGCGACGGCAACGATACGGTCGTGGGGGGCAGCGGTGTCGACAACATCACCGGCGGCGACGGCGCCGATGCACTGACCGGAGGCGCAGGCGTCGACACGTTCGTCTACACCGCGACCAGCCAGAGTGGGGTCGGTGTACTGGTGCGCGACCTGATCACCGACTTTCTCAGCGGCAGCGACAAGATCAACCTGTCGGGCATCGACGCCAACACCGGCATTGCCAACAATCAGGCGTTCACCTTGATCGGCCAGACAACGACGTTCACCGCGGCCGGCCAACTGGCCTACCACACCGAGATCATCAACGGGGTCACCTACACCGTGATCGAAGGCAATGTCGACGCCAACCTCGCGGCGGATTTTCAGATCGCGCTACTTGGAAATTTTCTGTTTCCCGTCGGCTCGCCGGACATCACGCCCTGAAGCAACACGGACGCGGTCGGACGCGGCCAGGCGGCCCGTAAAATCGGCCGCTTCATGAACATCCCAGAAGCAACCACCGAAGCTGGGCCGCTGCAGCGGCTGCTAGCGCGCGCCGAATCGTTGCTCGGCCGTCTCGAAGCGATCCTGCCGCATGCCGCAACCGCGCCCGACTGGCAGGCCTCGGTGGCCTTTCGCTACAGGCGGCGCGGTACGGTGGGCGTGCTCGAGCCGGTGCGGCATGTCGCGACGATCCGTCTGGCCGAATTGCGCGAGGTCGATGCGCAAAAAGAGCGCCTGGTGCGCAACACGGCGCAGTTCGTGGCCGGGCGCGGCGCGAACAACGTGTTGCTCACCGGCGCGCGCGGCACGGGGAAAAGTTCGTTGATCAAGGCTTGCCTGAACGAATACAGCGCGCAGGGCTTGCGGCTGATCGAAGTCGACAAGGCCGAACTCGTCGACCTGCCCGACCTCGTCGACCTCGTCGCCGAGCGGCCGGAACGCTTCATCGTCTACTGCGATGACCTGAGTTTCGACGAAGGCGAACCGGGCTACAAGGCGCTGAAGTCGATCCTCGACGGCTCGGTGGCGCAGGCCAGTGACAACGTGCTCATCTACGCCACCAGCAACCGCCGCCATCTGCTGCCCGAATACATGCAGGAAAACCTGAGCTACCAGCACACCGCCGACGGCGAGGTGCATCCTGGCGAGGTCATCGAAGAGAAGATCTCGCTTTCGGAGCGTTTCGGGTTGTGGATCAGCTTTTATCCCTTCACACAAGGCGAGTACCTGGCCATCGTCGCGCAGTGGTTGCGCCACTTCGGGTTGGATGAAGCCGGGATCACCGCGGCCCGCCAGGAATCCCTGGTCTGGGCACTTGAGCGCGGTTCGCGTTCAGGCCGGGTGGCGCAGCAGTTTGCACGCGACTTCGTGGCCCGCCAAGGTGGCTAACGGCGTGCTTGAGTCTGCACGCGGCGATGGGCTCGACAGCGCGGCCAACGGCAACCGCCAACCGGTCGGCGTGCGCGCCGCCGCCGTCGAGCGCCAGCCGGTGGACGTGGCCGTCGGCGTGCTGATCCGCCCCGACGGCCAGTTTCTGTTGACCAGCCGGCCGGCCGACAAGGTTTTTGCCGGCTACTGGGAATTCCCCGGCGGCAAGCTCGAACCCGGCGAATCGGTCGAGCAGGCGCTGCGCCGCGAACTGCACGAAGAACTCGGCATCACGATCGACGCCGAGGCCGCCGCGGTGCAGGTCTGGAAGGTCGAGATCGTCGACTATCCGCACGCCCGCGTGCGCCTGCATTTTTGCAAGGTCTTTGCCTGGAGCGGCCGCTTCGAGATGCGCGAACAGCAGTCGATGGCCTGGGAGACGCTGCCGGTGCGCAGCGCGCCGGTGCTGCCCGGCACGGTGCCGGTACTGTCGTGGTTTGCTGCCGAACGCGGCTTTGTCGGCGCGACACATTCGAACCACTAAACTGCCGAACATGAATTGGCTCGAAGAAATCCACTGGGACCGCGATGGCCTGGTGCCGGTGATCGCCCAGGAAGTTGACAGCAACGACGTGTTGATGTTTGCCTACATGAACCGCGCCGCGCTGGCCGCCACCGCTGACAGCGGCCAGGCGGTGTACTGGAGCCGCTCGCGGGCGCGCCTGTGGCACAAGGGCGAGGCGTCGGGGCACACCCAGCATGTGCACGAAATCCGGCTCGATTGTGACAACGATGTCGTGATGCTCAAGGTCACGCAGGCGGGCCAGGTTGACGGCCAGCGGTCGATCGCCTGCCACACCGGACGCCATTCGTGTTTTTTCAAGCGCTATGAAGATGGCGCCTGGAAGGCCGTCGATCCGGTGCTCAAGGACCCTCTGTCGATCTACAAATGAGCCGGCCGAGATGATGCCCGCGATGACGCCCCAAAACGCTGCGGATTCCAGCGCCGACGACACCCTGGCCCGTCTGGCCGCGGTGATCGCATCGCGCCGCCATGCCGACCCGGCGCAGAGTTACGTCGCGCGCCTGTTTGCCAAGGGTGGCGATGCGATGCTCAAGAAAGTTGGCGAAGAAGCCACCGAGGTCGTGATGGCGGCCAAGGACGGCGACGCCGCCAGGCTTGTCGGCGAAGTCGCCGATCTGTGGTTCCACACCATGCTCGTGCTTGAGGCCCATGGCCTGAAGCCCGCCGATGTGCTGGCCGAATTGCGCCGCCGCGAAGGGCTTTCCGGGCTCGACGAGTTTGCGTTGCGCAAGTTGGATGTGCGTGATCACAAAGAGGGCCCAGCGAAATGAGCACTGACGCCGACTGCATCTTCTGCAGAATAGTTGGCGGCCAGATTCCGTCGAAAAAAGCCTACGAAGACGACGAACTTCTGGCCTTCCACGATATCCATCCTTGGGCGCCGGTGCATGTGCTGGTGATCCCCAAGCTGCATATCGCGAGCCTGACCGAGAGTGGCTCGGAACATGCCGCGATGCTCGGCCGGATGCTGGCATTGGCCCCGCGCCTGATGCGCGAGCTGGGTGTGACAAATGGTTTCCGCACGCTGGTCAATACCGGGCCGGACGGCGGGCAAGAGGTCTACCACCTGCACATGCATGTGATGGGCGGCCCGAGACCCTGGGTCAAAGGCTGATTGAAAAACGGCGATCGGGGGTCACCTAGAATCCTCGACTGCCCTTCAGGAGAATATCTATGGGATCGTTCAGCATCTGGCATTGGCTGATCGTGTTGTTGGTGGTGGTGCTGATCTTCGGCACCAAGAAGCTCAAGAATATCGGCGCCGACGTGGGCGGTGCGGTCAAGGGGTTCAAGGACGGCATCAAGGGCGCCAACGAGGCGGCCGATGCCGCGGCAGCACCGGCGCCGCAGGTCACCGCTGCCAAGCCGGCCAAAGCGGCCGACAACGAGACCGTCGACGTCGAGGCGAAGACCAAGTCGTGATGCACACCGTGCACCACGATTGACGCGCCGCCGCAACGGCGCGCCGCGCGATGATTGACTTCGGTTTTGACAAGCTCGCGCTGATCGGCGCGGTGGCACTCATCGTCATCGGCCCCGAGAAGCTGCCCAAGATGGCGCGCACGCTGGGCCACTTGATGGGCAAGGCGCAGCGTTATGTCGCCGATGTCAAAGCCGAGGTCAATCGTTCGATCGAGCTCGACGAGTTGAAGAAGATGAAGACGCAGTTCGAAGACGCTGCGCGTAATGTCGAAGGCGAAGTGCAGTCGGCCACGCAGTCCTTCGACAACGAGTGGAAAAGCGCCACGGCCGGCCTGGATGACGGCAGCGGCCACAGCCTCGGCCAAGAGCCGCTGATGACGCCCCCGCCCGAGTACCAGCGCCCGAAGAAGAACTGGCGCTTGAAGCGCGGCAGTACGCCGCAGTGGTACAAACACCGCCATGGCGTGCGCGCCAAAGCCCAGTCGGGTGCGGCCCGTGTGGCGCGCTTTCGGCCGGCGGGGCTGCGTTGATGGCTGACGAGAAGAAGGACGAGCTCGAAGGCACCGAAGCGCCGTTTGTTTCGCATTTGGTGGAGCTGCGTGACCGCCTGATCCGCGCGCTCATCGCCGTTGCCGCAGCCTTCGTCGTGCTGGTGTTCTGGCCCGGACCGTCGGGACTGTATGACCTGCTCGCCGCGCCGCTGGTGGCGCATCTGCCCAAGGGCGCGACCTTGATCGCCACCAACGTCATCTCGCCCATCCTGGTGCCATTGAAGATCACGCTGATGGCCGCCTTCATGGTGGCGCTGCCGGTGGTGCTTTATCAGGTGTGGGCCTTTGTCGCGCCCGGCCTGTACTCGCATGAAAAGAAGATGGTGCTGCCGCTGGTCATCAGCAGCACCTTGCTCTTTCTCATCGGGGTGGCGTTTTGCTACTACCTGGTGATCCCGGGCATGTCGAAGTTCATCCAGGCTTTTGCGCCCACCAGCATCACTGCCGCGCCTGACATCGAGCAGTACTTCGGCTTCGTGCTCACGCTCTTCCTGGTCTTCGGCATCTCGTTTGAGGTACCGGTGGCGGTGGTGGTGCTGGCGCGCATCGGCGTCGTCACGCTCGACCAGCTGCGCCAATGGCGTGGTTACTTCATCGTCGGCGCCTTCGTCATCTCGGCCGTGGTCACACCGCCCGATGTCATCTCACAATTGGCGTTAGCCGTGCCCATGTGCATC
>JAYUSP010000022.1:0-2903 GCA_043755615.1 Betaproteobacteria bacterium | reverse complement strand
GGACGCGGCGCGACTTCAGGCGCGAGAGCGCACGCGCAGCGGCGTAGCGGCCCACCGCCTCGGGGCTGGCCAGGTCGGCCGCGTCACGCATGCTGGTGTACCAGCCGTCGCGCTGCATGTCCTTGCCCTTGCCGGCGATCGGCGACACCGACAGGTAGTGGCGCGAGCTGGCGTAACCGCCGCGAAACCCGCGCGTGTTGCCCGACCAGAAGTGCGCCTGCTGCGCCGAGACACCGGCGCCTTCAGAGTTGGTGATGCGGCGGTCGACCGACATCGCGGCGTCCTCGCAGCGGCGGGCGATCTCGGCGGCCATCGCGGCGTCCACGGTCCAGGGGTGGAACAGGTCGAGCTCGCGTGCGACCTCGGCCGGTGTCGCCAGGTCGTCGGCGTCGGGCAGGCCGGCGGCGGGGTCTTCCGCCGTGAAGCGCGCGATGTCGTAGGCGGCCTTCACGGTCTGGCGCAAGGCGGCCTTGGAGAAGTCGGAGGTGCTGGCGTTGCCGCGGCGCTGGCCCAGGTAGACGCCGACACCCAAGGACTTGTCGCGGTTGCGCTCGACGTTCTCGAGCTCGCCCTTGCGCACCGACACCGACAGGCCCACGCCTTCGGACACTTCGGCCCCGGCGTCGCTGGCGCCGAGCTCGCGCGCCAGCGTCAGTGTGTCCTCGACGATCTGCTGGAACTGGTCCTGGCGGTAGGCAAAGCCGGTGTCGGCGCGGGAGGAGATGGTCATCAGCGGCAGTGCCTTCAGCGTGGCGCGGGTGCGCAGGGGAGCAGCGGGAATGCGCACTTATGATACCGGCCACCCCCGACCGCAACCAGGAAGAGACCGCCCCATGGCCCGCAGAGCCGCACCGCACCGCGGCATCGACGTTCACTACGGCGAGCCGCTGGCCTATGACGAAGACGGCGCCGTCACGCGAGCGAGCAAGACGCGCCTGAAACAGCAGTCGCAGGACTTGCAGACGCTGGGCGTGGCGGTGGCCGAGCTGTCGGCCGACCGCCTGGCCGCCATCGAGATGCCCGACGCGCTGCGCGAAGCCATCGAGCAATTCCGCCGCACCAAGAGCTTCGAGGGCCGGCGTCGCCAGATGCAGTACGTGGGCAAGCTGATGCGCAGTGCCGACGAAGCGGCGCTGCGCGAAGCGGTGGCCGCGGCCACGCTGGGCAGCGCCAAGGACACCCTGGCGCTGCACGAAGCCGAACGCTGGCGCGCAGAACTGATCGCCGACGACGAGGCGCTGACGCGCTGGATGCAGCTGCACCCCGACACCGACAGCCAGCAGTTGCGCAGCCTGGTGCGTGCCGCGCGGCGCGACAGCGCCGGCCTGACCCCCGAATCGCGCCAGCCGAAGAGCCACCGCGAGCTGTTCCAGCTGATCAGACCGCTGGTGCACCCATGAGCACCACCTTCGACCCCGTGCGCATCGGCCTGGTTTCCGTCAGCGACCGCGCCTCCGCAGGCGTCTACGCCGACCAGGGCATCCCGGCGCTGAAAGACTGGCTGAGCCGCGCGCTGCGCAACCCCATCGAATGGCAGGAGCGGCTGATCGCCGACGAACAGGACCGCATCAGCGCCGCCTTGTGCGAGCTGGCCGACGAGGCCAGGTGCGACCTGGTGCTGACCACCGGCGGCACCGGCCCGGCGCCGCGCGACGTGACGCCGGAAGCGACGCTGGCCATCGCGCACAAGGTGATGCCGGGTTTTGGCGAGCAGATGCGGCAGATCTCGCTGAACTTTGTGGCCACCGCGATCCTGTCGCGTCAGGTCGCGGTGGTCCGCGGCAGCACTTTGATCATCAACTTGCCGGGGCAACCGAAGGCGATAGCAGAGACCTTGCAGGGGCTGCCTTCGGTTCACGGCATCTTTGCGGCGGTGCCCTATTGCGTGGACCTGATTGGCGGGCCGTATATCGAGACGGATGAGGCAGTGTGCAAGGCTTTCAGGCCGAAGTCGGCGGTGCGGGTGCGGGCGGGTTGACATTGCGCTGCGCGGGCACCGTCCCGTAGCCTGAGCGGCGGATGCTACCCAGCCCACATTGCCGCGTTACTTCACCAGCCGATTCAACCGATCCGCATCAAACGCTTCCGTCGTCTGCGCGTCGTGCGGCACGCAGTCGCCCACTGGCAACTCGCGTGAACGCGAAGACAGCTTTTCGACCGCCTGCCACAGCAACGCGATCTGGTGCTCGTGGCCCGAGGCGTTGTCGATCAGCCCTTTCATGGCCTGCGCCACCGGGTCGTCGCCCTGCGTGACGCCGTAGGCCGAGAAGCCCATCTTGGCGGCCGTTTCCTCGCGCTGCGCGTCGGCGCTCTTGACGACGATGCGCGCCGGGATGCCCACCGCCGTGGCGCCAGCCGGCACGGCCTGCAGCAGCACGGCATTGCCGCCTACGCGCGCGCCGTCGCCCACCGTGAAGCCGCCCAGCACCTTGGCGCCGGCGCTGACGATGACGCCCCGGCCCAGCGTCGGGTGCCGCTTGGCGCCCTTGGCCAGCGAGGTGCCGCCCAGCGTCACCCCCTGGTAGATGGTGCACTCGTCGCCGATTTCGGCTGTCTCTCCGACGACGACACCCATGCCGTGGTCGATGAAGACGCGGCGGCCGACCTTGGCGCCGGGGTGGATCTCGATGCCGGTGAAAAAGCGCGCCAGGTGCGAGATGAAGCGGCCGAGCCAGCGCAACTCGGCCCGCCAGCAAGCATGCGCCCAGCGGTGCAGCACCAGCGCATGCAGGCCCGGATAACAGGTCAGCACCTCCCAGGTCGAACGCGCGGCGGGGTCGCGTTCGCGGATGCAGGCGATGTCTTCACGCAGGCGGCTGAACATGGCAAGTGACTCTGGAGTGGCCAGCCAGTGTAGGCGTGCGGGCTATTTCTTGCCGGCCGCCAGCTTGCGTGCAATGCCG
>JAYUSP010000021.1:0-2910 GCA_043755615.1 Betaproteobacteria bacterium | reverse complement strand
CGCCGCGGGCGACGTTCCAGTCGGTGGCGCTGATCCACAACCGGCAGTCCTGTTCGGGTGTGCTCCAGCGCCGCGTCAGCCAATCGGCCAGGCCGATGTGGTCGGGGTGCATGTGGGTCACGATCACGCGCAGCACCGGCAGTCCCTGCAGGTCGTTGGCGAAGATCGTTTCCCAGGCGCTGCGCGTGCGCTCGTCGGCAATGCCGCAGTCGACGATGGTCCAGCCTTCGCGGCCGCGCTGCACATCGCGCAGCAGCCAAAGGTTGATGTGGTCCAGCGCAAAGGGCAGCTTCATGCGCAGCCAGCGCACGCCGGGCGCGACTTCGATCGTGCTGCCGATCTCCGGCAGATTGTCGCCAAGAGGGTAGTGCAGGGCTTGCTCTGAGTCGTTGGCCATCAAGTTGGGGGCTGGAGTTCGGTCCAGTGTAACGACGACCCGCCTCGATATGATCGACGCTGAAGTTCCGACGAAAGCCCCGCCATGAACCTGCCCGGCCTGAATTTCCAGCTTGGTGAAGATATCGACGCGCTGCGCGATGCGGTACGTGACTTTGCGCAGAGCGAGATCGCGCCGCGTGCGGCGCAGATCGACGCCAGCGACCAGTTCCCGATGGACCTGTGGCCGAAGATGGGCGCTTTGGGGGTACTTGGCATCACCGTGCCCGAAGAGTTTGGCGGCGCCAATATGGGCTACCTCGCGCATATGGTGGCGATGGAAGAAATCAGCCGCGCCAGCGCTTCGGTGGGCCTGAGCTACGGCGCCCACAGCAATCTCTGCGTGAACCAGCTCAAGCGCAACGGCAGCGACGCGCAACGGCGCAAATACCTGCCCAGACTGATCAGCGGCGACCATGTCGGCGCGCTGGCGATGAGCGAAGCCGGGGCTGGCAGTGACGTCATCGGCATGAAACTCAAGGCCGAGGAGCGTGGTGGCGGATACCTGCTCAACGGCACCAAGATGTGGATCACCAACGGCCCCGATGCCGACACGATGGTGGTCTACGCCAAGACTGAACCGGAACTTGGTGCCCGAGGTGTGACTGCCTTCATCGTCGAAAAAGGCATGCCCGGTTTTTCAACCGCGCAGAAACTCGACAAGCTCGGCATGCGCGGCAGCCACACCGGCGAGATGGTGTTCAACAACGTCGAGGTGCCGGCCGAGAACGTGCTGGGCGCGCTCAACGGAGGGGCGCGGGTGCTGATGAGTGGCCTCGACTACGAGCGTGCAGTGCTCGCCGCCGGACCGGTGGGCATCATGCAGGCGGTGATGGACAACGTGATTCCCTACACCCACGACCGCAAGCAGTTTGGCCAGAGCATTGGCGAGTTTCAGCTCATCCAGGGCAAGGTCGCCGACATGTATACCGTGCTGCAGGCCGCACGCGCGTTTTGCTACACGGTGGGCAAGAACCTCGACCTGCTTGGGCCTGGGCATGTGCGCCAGGTGCGCAAGGACTGCGCCAGCGTGATCCTGTGGTGCGCCGAAAAAGCGACCTGGATGGCCGGCGAGGGAATCCAGATTTTCGGCGGCAACGGCTACATCAACGACTACCCGCTCGGCCGCCTGTGGCGCGACGCCAAGCTCTACGAAATCGGCGCCGGCACCAGCGAAATCCGCCGCATGCTGATCGGCCGCGAGCTGTTTGCCGAGACGATGTGAGGCTTGAGCCCTCGCGCCTGCCTACACTTCAGCGATGAGCCAGAGCCTGACCGAACTTTTTACCCGCAACCGCAGCTGGGCCGCCGAGACCGAAGCGCGCAGCCCGGGCTTCTTCACCAACCTGCTGCACCAGCAGGCGCCGCAGTACCTGTGGATCGGCTGCGCCGACAGCCGGGTGCCGGCCAACGAGATCGTCGACCTGCTGCCGGGCGAGCTGTTCGTGCATCGCAACGTCGCGAATGTGGTGGTGCACTCCGACCTCAACTGCCTGTCGGTGGTGCAGTACGCGGTGGACCAGTTGAAAGTTGCGCACATCATGGTCGTCGGCCACTACGGCTGCGGCGGCGTGCGCGCCGCGCTGAACGATGCGCGGGTCGGCCTCGTCGACAACTGGCTGCGCCATGTCCAGGACGTGCGCAACCAGCACCGCGATTTTCTCGACAACCTGCCTGACGAAACGATGCGCGTGAATGCGCTGTGCGAGCTCAACGTGCTTGAGCAGGCGGTGCATGTCTGCCAGACCACGGTGGTGCAGGACGCCTGGCAGCGCGGCCAGTCGGTGGTCGTGCATGGTTGGGTCTATGGGCTGCACGATGGCCTGCTGCACGATCTGGCCATCACCGCGGCGTCGGCCGCTGAAGTGGCGGCCGCGGCCGGCAGCGCGCTGGGTGCGCTGAAGTCGCGCTACGAGCGCCTGCGCCGCGCGGCGATCGCCCAGGCGCAGCAAGCGTCACAAGCGCCGACATTGCCGCAAGCACCGCAAGCGTCACAAGCGCAGCGCGACGGCGGCGCGGGCTGATGTTCCCGCACCAGCTCAGCGACACCCGTGCCTTCGACATCGCACAGGCGATGCGCGAAGGATTTGATCGCCACTACACGCTGTTTCGCCAGACCACCGCCGCCGCCAAGCGCCGCTTCGAGCTCGCCGACTGGCATGGTCAGCAACGCGCGCAGGCCGACCGCATCGCCTTTTACGACCTGCGTGTCAACGAAGCGGTCGAGCGCCTGCGTGCCGAGTTTGCGGTTGATTCACTGTCCACCGAAGGCTGGCAGCAGGCCAAGCTGCACTACATCGGCCTGCTCGTCGACCACCACCAGCCCGAACTGGCCGAGACGTTTTTCAACTCTGTCACCGCCAAGCTGCTGCACCGGAGTTATTTCCGCAACAACTTCATCTTCGTGCGCCCGGCGGTGAGCACCGAATACATCGAAAACGACGAACCCGCGGCGACGCCCACCTACCGCGCTTA
>JAYUSP010000020.1:0-28808 GCA_043755615.1 Betaproteobacteria bacterium | reverse complement strand
TGAGCGTGATCACATGCTGGCCGGCCTGTTCGAACGTGGGTGTCCACACAAACTCGCCGCGGCTCGGCACGAAGACCGCACCGGTGGGCATGCCGGCGCTGGCGACGAGCTGGATCGCATCGGCGTCGGCATCGGCGACGACGACCGAGAAGCGCAACTCGGCGCCTTCGCGCGCAAGCTGCGGCAGCACCGGCACAAACACCGGCAACTGGTTGTTGTTGGTGACCGTGATCTCGATCGTCTCCAGGCTCACGTCCTGCCCATCGGTGGCCGCGAAGGTGACGCTGTAGGTGCCGGCCCGGTTGAGCTCGGGCCGCCAGCGGAAGACACCGGTGGCGCCGTCGAGCGTGGCCCCCGAAGGCAGGTTGGTGGCGGTGAAGGTGAGCTTGTCGCTGTCGCTGTCCACACCACGCAGTTGGAACAGCAACTCTGCGCCTTCGGCGATCGACTTGTCACCGACCGGGATCAGCAGTGGCGCTTCGTTGCTGTCGCGCACGACCACACGGAAGACGTTGTTTGCGGTCTCGGCACGATTGACGTCGCCGCTGCCGCTGTCGCGCACGCTGACATTGACGTTGTAGCTGCCGAGATCGGCGGCGGTGGGTGTCCACGCGACCACCGCGACGCCGTAGACGGCGCTGGCAGTGATCGTGGCCCCGGCGGGCAGGCCGGTCATCGAGTAGTTCAGGCCGTCCTGGTCGAGGTCGGACACCCGCACCGGGATCTGCATCAGCCGGCCCGGCGTGGCCACCACGTCGCCGACAAACTGCAGGCGCGGTGGTTCGTTCAGGCTCTCGACGCTGACGATGAAGACATATTCGGTGGCCCGTTTGGCATCAGGATTGCCGTCACCGTCGTCGGTAACGACAACCTTGATCGCATGGTCACCGCGGTCGTTGGCCACCGGCGCCAGCGCAAAGGTGCCGGTGCCGTCACCGTTGTCCGTAAAGGTGATGAACGAGGGCAGCGGGAAGCCCGGCATCTCGCTCGCTGCGACCAGCGTGCGGGTGTTGTTCTCGGCGTCCTCGGTGCTGATCGTGAAGCTGCCGGTGGCGCCGCGGTTGAGCTTGACATTTTCAATCGGCACCACCACCGGCGCGCGGTTGATATTGAGCACCGTAACCGGCACCGTGACCGTCGTCGTCGCCGGGTTGCCGGTGCCGTCGCCGGTATCGACCGCGGTCAGGGTGATGTTGTAGACGCCGGCTTGCAGATGGGTCGGCGACCAGCGCAGATCCCAGGTCTCGGCGTCGAAGGTCGCGCCCGCCGGCAGCCCGCTGGCGCTGACGGTGACGGTGCGGTCCCGGTCGCCGGTCTGCACCAGCACACCGGCTGCGTTGCGCTCGGGCGGCTCGAAATACGGGTTGTCCGGATCAAAGGCGTAGGCCTTGATGCGAAGCGGCTGGTTTTCGTAGATCTGCCAGCCATCGAAGGGGTCGAAGACCGGCACGCCGTTGGCGTTGTTGACACGGATCTTGACCGCGGTCGTGAAGCTGAACTGACCGTCGTCAACGGTCAGCGGGATCTCGTAGTCGCCGGCCTGGATGAACAGCGGCGTCCACTCGAGCACGCCGCTGACCGGGTGCAGCGTGGCGCCAAACGGCAGCCTGTCGGACGAATAGTGCAGCTCGGCCGCGGCGTCGCCTCGGGCCACGAGTTGCAGGCGCAGGCTGTCGCCTTCGAGCAGCACGCGGTCGGCCGGTGTCGCCAGCTCGGGCCGGCGGTAACCCTCGGCAACGAGCACGGTGAACGAGACAAAGGCCTGCACCTTGCCGTCGCTGACGTAGATGCGAACATCGTTGTAAGTGCCGGCGCGGTCGAAGCCCGGCGACCACGCGAAGGTGCGCGTGACCGCATCGAAGCTCGAGCCCGGGGGCAGGTTGTCGGCCCACAGCGTGAGGTTGTCGCGATCTTCGTCGCGGGTGATGACGCTGAATTCAATCGTCTCGCCTTCGCGGCCTTCAACCAGGCTCGGCGCCGACAGGAACACCGGCGCTCGGTTGCCACGCGCCACGTCGATGACAAAACGCTGCAGCGCCAGCGCGCCGCGCGAATCAAAAACACCGACGATGGCCGCCTCTTCGACGAGTGCGCCCGCACCCGGCGTCCAGCGCGCCAGGCCGGTATTGACGTCGATGGCCATGCCCGCCGGGCCGGACAGCAGCACGTAAAACACCGCATGCCCGTCGGGGTCGGTGGCATTGACCAGGTAGGTCCATTCGCTGCCGACGGTCGCGTCGACGACCGGGTCGGAGTTGATCCGCGGCGGGCTGTTAAGTTCGCTCGTGCCGATGATGCCGGTGACAAAGTCGACCCGGCGCCGGTCGGGCGTGGCGATGGCGATCGTGCGCCCCACCGTGCTCTGGCCGGGCAGCAGCCGGCCGCCCGCCGGCAGGCTGGACGACAGGTCGATCAGCCAGCGGCCGTCGTCGGTGCGCCCCTGTGTGCCCTGCGGGATGCCTTCGTAACCGTCGCGCGGGTCGAGCATCATCACGGCCGGCAGCGTCACCGCGACATCGCCCTTGTTGCGCAAGGTCACTTCGTACGACAGCGTGCCGGTGGCACGGTCGTAGCGGGTCATGCCGAAGCGCACGTCGAGCAAGGCCGAGAGGTCGTTGATCGCGTTGAAACGCGTCACGTAGTCGCTGACCATGCGCTCGCCGAGCTGGCTTTGCAGCGTGTCCTCGATCGTCAGCGTGTAGCTGTCAGGGCGCAGCGCACCGGTGACGAGCAGCACGCTGCGTGTGGCGGGGTCGTAACGCAGGCCTTGCAGCACCACCGGCCCGCCGGCATTGCCGACGAGATTGAAGTTGGCCAGGTTGAGCACACTGCCCGGGTGCCCGGCGTCGCCAGCAAACATGTCCTGATCGAAGACCACGGTCATGAAAGGCAGTGGCAGCGGCAGCGTGGTGTCGGCCGCCGGTGAGGTCGTCACGACCCTGGGCGCGACCACTGGCGAAATGACATCGACCTGATCAGTCTGGCTGATCAGCACGCGGCCGTCACTGGTAGCAAAGACCACGTCACCGCGGGTGCCGCCCTTGGCCAGCGCCAGGCGCTTGAGCGTGGCGACATCGACCATCGTCAACTCGGACTCGGACGCAGCTGCGCCGGTGTTCGACACCCGGCCGGCGTTGTGCGAGACAAAGAGCAGGTCTTCGAGGTAGCTGTCTTCCTGGCCGAACGTGATCGAGTCGATATCGGAATCAAACTCAAGCTGGATCTCGGCGCGCTTGAAGACGGTGAACTTGACGACTTGGCGGCGGTCGGGCCAGGTCACGGCCCACAACTTGCCCTGGTTGTCGAATGCCAGCGCGCCGACCCGCAAGTCTTCGTCGCGGCTCCATTGCGCAAACTCACCCGTGAGCGGGTCAAAGACACTGATCCCGGCGTTGGTGGAAACAAACAAGCGGTCGGTGCCCGGCTCGACCGCCAGGGCCACCGTGACGCCGTCACCGAAGCGGCCGAGCACGGCCCCGGTTTCGGCGTCGAGCAGCAACAGCGCGCCGCCACCAGTGGTCGCCCACAGGCGGCCCTGGCTGTCGAACGCGAGGTTGAAGACGGGCTCGTCGAGCGCCGTCCAGGGCACGCCCGCCGTGCCGCCGTCGCGGCTGAAGCGGTGGATCTCGCCGCGGTTGGCGCCGCCAGAGATGTAGAGCAGGCCATCCGCCCGCTCGGCAATCGCCATCGGGCCAATGCCGCCATGGCTCTGGCCGATGCCGTCGGCGAACATCGAGCCGACAAAGGGCCGCAACACGCTGTCGAACTCGCTTTGCCGCGTCGCCGGCACGGCGCTCGGGATCAGCGCGCCGGCCTGGGTGAAGACCACACTCGTCGACGGCAGGTCGACTGGCGGCGGTGCGATGCCGAAGTTCGGCGGCGTCGTGCCGGGTACGGTGGGCAGCGCGCCGAGATTCGGGTTGGCCCCATCGGCGGCGGCGTTGACACCCGGCGCCGGCGCTTCGCGGTTGCCGGCGTTGTCAGTCGCGAGCGCGAGGAATTCGTAGGTCTTGCCTGCCGTGCCGTCAAAGACAATCTGGCCGTTGGCAACCTTGACCTGGCGCTGCCAGATCGTGAAGTCGCCACCGTTTTCGGCAACATACAACGTGACATGCTTGAAGCCCGAGCCGGTGCCGGGATCGACCGTGGTCCAGTCGATGCGGAAGCTGTCGGTGCCGTCGATGCGGTCGACACCGAGCTTCGTCACCGGCGCGGTGGCGTCGATGCGGTAACTCAGCTCAAGGGTGTCTTCTGGCGCCTGTGAATCGAAGAGCACACGCGCGCTGGTGACGGCCTGGCCGTCGGGGACCTGGTTCGGCTTCGGACTGCGCGGCACCTGGACTTCTTCAGGCGAGCGTGCTTCGGCGGTATAGGAGACAAAACCAGCGCCCTTGCCGAAGGCATCGTTCGGCGCGAGCAGGCCGCGTGTGCCGTCCTGCAGCAGCTCACCGGTTAGCGGGTCTATGGCTTGCAGCACCCACGACAGCCCGGTCGGGTTCTGGTAGTTGTCCATGCCCGCCGACACGCGCAGCACAAAGCCGCGGGTGTGCGTGAAGTCGAAGTCGCCCTGGTACGACCAGCGACCCTCAGGGATGTCGATCGTGATGTCGCCGATCTGGATATCGCCGAGCTCGAAGGTGTAGGGGTCGAGGTCGACGTCGAGCTGGCTCACGACCTGGATTTCATTGACGTAGCGCGATGACGATTCGCTGTTCTCGAAGCGCACGCTGTACGGCAGCGCCTGGTCGACGGGCAGCCAGCCGCTAGTGTCAAAGGTTTGAGGTCCGGTGATCGACGCCAGGCGGCCTTCGCCGGCCGAGCCTTCGAGGTATTTGCTGAAGTCCAGCGTTTCGAACGGGCTGCCACCAACCTCTGCCGGCCCGTTGATCTGGAAGTCCGGCGGAATGCCGGCGCCGCGTTTGTCGAAGTCCATCCACGGCACATAGACGCGGAAGGCCTCGAAGTGTGTCGGCGTCGACATCTGAAGGTCGTAGTCGGCGAACTCCGGAATCGCCGGCACCGGCACTTCGCCGGTATAGCAATCACTTTCGCGGTAATCCCAGAACTCGATCTCGGCCAGGCGGAACTGGTCGTGGCCGTAAAGTTCGCGCACCTTGTCGAAAAATCCGACGAGGTCGGCGTCGCTGCGGATATCGCTGCCGGCGGGCCCGAAAAGCATGCCCGAGGAGATCACCGTCATCAGGCTGACGATGTGTTGCTGGGTGCGGATCGGCGGCGTCTGGCCTTCGGGGCGCAGGAGCTTGGCGTCTTCGAGCGCGGCGATATAGAGGTCGATCCAGGTCTGCTCGTCAGCCGCCAGCGCGAGCAAGGCGCCGGGCGCGCTGTCGGCGGCCAAGATCGACGCGCGCATGTCCTTGGCGCGCGCGGTCTGGAAGGCGACATATTCGGCGCGGGTCATCGTCGTGGCCGCGGCATACATGTGGAAGCGGAACGGGATGAAGGGCACGACACATTCGTCGGGCACGGCTTCGTTTTTGTTGTACAGCTCCATGAAGGGCAGCTGGTCCATCGCCGCGCCGAGGCCGGGCGCGATTTCTTCGGCCTTGGCCTTGACCGCCGTCCACCAGTCTTCGAGCCCGCCCGGGCCGCCTTCGAGCTTGGCGTCGAGCTCGGGGAAGAAGCTGGCCATCTTGGCGCGGAAGGCGGCAAAGGCCTTCTCGTGCATCTCTTTCAGGCCGGGGTAGGTGGTGACGTTGAAGCTGAAGCCCGAAAAGCCGTCGGCCGGCTGGTCGTAAAGGAAGCCGCTGGTCTTGAGCTGGCCGTTGGTGTTGGTGATCGACTCGTTGTTGACCCAGGGCACGGCCTCGTTGGCCGAACCGGCAGCGCCTTCTGGCGTGCCGCGCACGTTGGTGAAAAACTCGAGGTACGGCAGGCCGTAGACGATCGGGTTGAAGAGCAGTTGCGGCACGCCGACTTCGAAATACGTGTATGGCGCATCGAGGTTGCTGATGCCTTGCAGGGCCACCGAATAAGTCGCCTGGTCGCCGGCCAGGATGATGCGCGGGCCACCGAGGCCGATCGTGACTTCGGGTTCGATCGCACGTTCGATCAGGAAGCGGTAGGGCACCGTGGCTTCGCTGCCATCGGGGTTGATGACCTTCAGGTCGTACAGGCCATGCGGCGCTCCGGTGAAGTCGAAGGTGGCAATGATTCGGGTGGAATCGACCACCAGCCGCGTCAGCGGCTCGTATTCGGCGATGCCCGGACGCACGAGCTTGACGATCGCGCCCGGCTGGAACTGGGCGCCGCGGATTTCGGTGGTGACATGTTTGCTGTCGCCGCCGGTATCGGTGTGCACGTCGGTGATGAGCAGCGGCAGCAGTTCGGCCAGCAGCGTGATGTGGGTGCCCGCAGCGCCGGCGCTGAAGTTGCGCACCAGCAGGTAATAAACACCCGGCTCGGTGCTCGGCACGATCGCCGTCAGGTCGTTGCTCAGCGGGCCTTCGTAGGTGGCGTCGTAGACCGACGAGCTCGGCGCCCGGTCGTGGCGGATGAAGATCTCGTTGCTGCTCGTGCTGTCGGCACCGGACAGCGTGACCCGCAGGGTCTGGCCATCGGGCACATTGATCTGGTAGAGCTTTTCCTGCTTGGGCAGCAGGGTCGTGGCCAGGGGTGCACCGATCTGGATTTCATCAACCGTGACGGCCAGCGCGCTCGGGCTGGCGGTGCGGTTGTTGACCTCGTTGACACCTTCATGGACCTGGTTGAAGACGTCAGTTCGCACGATGACGCGGTACTGTCCCGGCACGGCCGCCGGCATCAGGGTATCCAGCGTCAGGGTGTAGCTGCCGTCGGGAGCCAAGGTGCCGGTGAACGACTGGCGGCCGAGCGGCCGGTCGTTGATGTCCCAGGTCGCGTTTTCTGACAAGAACAGCGAATCGGTCCAGGTGCCCGAAGCGGCGACGTTGCTCTGGTTCTTGACGGTCCAGGTCAGGCTGATCGGCGCCCCGGACCGCACGTTGGCCGGCACCACGATATCGGTGACGACGAGGTCACTCGGCGGCGGTAGCTCGATGACCATCGGCACGTCACTGGCGCGGTCGTTGTTGCGCTCGTTGGCCTCGAAGACTTCGCCCACCGCGCCATAGCGCAGCGGGTCGGCAACGACGAAGACGTAATACGCTTCGGTCGGCATATCGCCGGGCACCGTGAAAGTGCGGTCGATGGTGTAGCTGCCGCCAGCGGCGAGCCCGCCGCTGTGGCGGATCGACCCGATGAAGCGGTCGGCCTTGGTATCGAGGAAGGGGTCGCGCGACAAATAGACGAGGTCGTCCCACACCGGCTCTTGCGCCGGTGTATCGCCGCCGAGGTTGGTGACCGTGTAGCTGACGTCGAACTTCTGGCCGCGGGTGACGCGCTCGCTGGCGGTGAGCGCGGTGACGCGCAGATCGGGCGGCGTGTAGGGCACGACGGTCAGGCTCCTGACCGTGATGTTGTTGCCCTCGCCCTGGAACTCGTTGACGGTGCCTGGGCCGCCGCCGACATTCAGGCCCTTCAACTTGGGCGAGATCGCGCTCTGCAGGCCCCAATAGCTCGCCGCCCGGTTGGAGTCGGCAAAGGCCAGCACCTGGTAGGCGCCGTTCAGGTCGTAAGGCACCGCCACCTGGACGGTGGCGGTATACGACTCGCCGGGTTTGAGCTTGCCGTCGAGGCGGCCGTACTTGGCCTTGATCGCGTCGAACGCGGCCTTCGACGCCACCTCGGCGTCGAGTGAATCGAGCGACGGATCAAATGACAGGAAGATCCGGTCGGTCCACGAGCTTTCGCGCGTCTCGCGGTTGCCGACGTTGCTGACCGTGAAGGTGACGCCGATCGTCGAACCGGCAGCCGCGGTATCGGGCAATTGCAGGTCGGTGACCCGCAGATCAGGCTCGCGGTAGATCACTGGCAGGCGCGCCTGCGCCATGTTGTTGGTCGAGACTTCGTAGGCCGACTGGTAATAACGCTCGTAGGGGTTGCCGACGGCGAAGTTGGCGTCCCCCGCAAGCACCGGGAACTGCAGGATGCCCGGCGTGCCCTGGCTGGACACGTTGGTGAACACGTACAGGAAATACGGGCCCTCGATGCCCGGCGGCAGCGTGACTTCGATATCGCGCGAATAACTCGCGCCACCGGCCAGCGGCGCGTTGGCCTGCTGCACCGATGCGAGCAGCGTCACGCGCCGCTCGTCGGGGATCCATATCGGGTCTTTCGACAAATAGATCTTGTCGGTCCAGTACTGCGTCAGCGGCCAGACGACCTGGTCGCTGTCGTTCTTGACGGTGTATTTGACGCGCGTCTTTTCGCCAGAGAACGCCTGCGCCTCGGGTTCGACGCTGGTGATCTTCAGGTCGGGGATGCGGTCACGCACCTCGGTGCCGGTGACGCGGTGGTTGTTGTTGGTGTTGGTGTCGCCGAGAGTCGAGGTGCTTACGTGCAGGTACAGCGCCTTGGTCGTCGGCTCCAGGCGGATCGTCTGCGTCTGGGTATAGAACTCGCCCGTGGCCAGGTTCTTTGGCGCGGCGTAGCGCCCGATGTCGAAGGTCTTGATCCCTGGCCCGCTGGCCAGCGGGCTGTCGCTCAGCCAAACACGGTCTTCGATGCCGGTGGCAGCCCCCGCGCCAAGGTTCTTGACGGTCCAGCTGAAGGTGTATTCCTCACCGGCCCACTCAAACGCTTCGGCGATGACCTCGGTCACCGTGACGTCGGGGAAGGTCGGCGGCGTACCAATGACGCGGAAGCCGATCAGGTCGGCCCCGCCGGCCTTGTAGTTGTTGTTGTTGACCGCGTTCGGGTCGTCGGGGTTGACGTTGATCGCCAGCGTATCTTCGAGCAGCGTCGCGTACGGGTCGACCCAGGGCGTCAGGTAATAAACACCCGAGCGCAGGGTCTCGGGCAGGTTGACGCTGACGATGCGGTCGTAACCCGCACCGACCCCGAGCACACCGTCGGTGTAGGTGAAGGAGCTGAGCAGATAGTCGCCCTGCCCCGGGTGCGGCCGATTTTTGTCCAGCGTGAGCCAGATCTGCTCCGCCCAGGTGCCCAGATTGGTGGCACCGCTGCCGCGGTTGGTCACCGTGTAGCGCACCTCGACCTGGTTGCCCTCGAAAGCCTGCGCCGGCACCTTGACGTCGTGCACCACGAGGTCGGCGAAGGGCCAGGGGTTGACGAAGATCGGCAGCAGCTTGACGTTGTTGCCGTCGTTGGGCCATTCGTCGACCGCGCCACCCATGTCGGTGACGACGATCGCGTAGACCGTGCCGCGGAACCGCTCGGGCACCTTGAAGGTGCCGCTCAGGCTGCGGTACTGCTCGCCCGAGCCGAGCGCTGCGCCGTTGGTCAGGGTGCTGACCAGGATGTCGTCATGCGTGACCTTGTCATCCAGCGACAGGTAGACGCGGTCGGTCCAGTTCGGCACCGTGGTCGGCACCGCGCCCTGGTTGATGACCACAAATTCGACCGACGCGGTACCGCCGGCATCGACCACCGCCGGGCCGCTGACACTGAACACCTGCAGGTCAGGCCGCGACAGCACCGAGACCGAGATCTGCGCATCGTCGACCGAGCGGTTGTTGGCCTCGCTGGTATGTTCGTAGACGGTGTTGCCGGTGTCGGTGACGACGATGACTTCGTAGCGGTCGCTGGTGTGCGTGGGCAGCGTGACCTGCTCGCGCCGGGTGTACGAGATACCCGCCGCCAGCGGCCCCTGGAAGCTGTACGAGCCGATCGACTTGCCCGGCCCGGTGTCACCAAATTTTCGCAGGTAGACGGTGTCGGTCCAGACGCCGTTGGCTGCACTCAGGCCCTGGTTGGTGACGGTCCAGGTGACGTCGATCGCGGAGCCTTCAGGGGCCACCGCCGGCGAGATGATGTTGCTCACCACCAGATCGGGCGCCGGCGCCAGCGCAACGTCGAAGGCCGCCGAGATGCGCCGGTTGTTGTTGCCGTAGATGAACTCGAAAGGCCCATCGGTATCGACAAAAACGTAGTACGTGCCGGAGATACCTTCGGGCAGCGTGATCTTGTCGGCGCGTTCGTAGCTGCCGGTCGGCGCCAGGTAACCGAGGTGGTTGAAATACCCCATGAAAGTGGCGCCGCTGCCATCGGCGTTGGGCGACAGGTAGATGCGGTCGTTCCAGGCGTCGGTATTTGTCAGCCCGATACCCTGGTTGCGCACCACCCAGTTGATCTCGAGTTCGCGCCCGCTCATCGCCGAGCCGACCGCGGCCACGCTGTCGACCACGAGGTCGGCATAGGGGATGCGCATGACATCGAAGGGCGCGACGTCGGCGGCGGCATTGTTCGTCTCGAAGCCGTTTTCGAAGACCACGCCAGTCGCGTCGGTGCGCACGAAGAGATTGAAGCGGCCCTCAAACGCCGGTGGCATATAGAAGGTTTCGCTGCGGCTGTAGCTGCTGCCCGCCGCGAGCGCACCGCTGTGGTCGAAGCTGGCGAGCAGGCGGTCGTCGTTGTTGCCGACGATGTTGTCGGCGGACGCGATGATGCGGTCGACCCAGTCGGTGGTCAACCCGATGCCATTGCCCTGGTTGGCCACGGTCCACTCGATCGTCACCAGCACCGGGTCGCCGATGGTCAGGTCGGGGGCGAGCACGTTGGTCACCACAAGATCGGCGTAGGCGGCCAGGTCAACCGTTAGCCCAGTCGTGGTCTGGTTGTTGGCCTCGGCGTTGAGCTCCTGGACCGCGCCGGCAGCGTCGCTGACGACGATCAGGCGGTAGTCGCCGGTAGCATCGATCGGCAATGTAAAGCTGCCGGTTTCGGTGTACGTCGCACCGACGGCGAGTGCATTGGCCGCGTCCCGGGTCACCTGGCGCTCGACGACCAGCAAGTCGCCGACGCCAACGACACCGTCGCGCGACAGGTAGATGCGGTCGGTCCAGGTGCCGCTGAGCGGGCTTGAGCCGGCGTTGCTGACGTCCCACTCGACGTTGACCACCGTCGCCGAGGTGGCCGTGGCCGGCGCGCGCAGTACATCGGCGCGCAGATCGGGGTGCACCACCGCGAGCGTCGCGTCGCTGACCCGCTGGTTGTTGCTTTCGTTGGGACTCTCGAAGAGCTGGTTCAGCGCGTCGGCGACGACGAGAACCTTGTAATCGCCATCGATGACCGCGGGAAGCGTGATCTCGAAGGCCTGCGTGTAGCTGCCGCCCGCGCCGGCGATGTTGCGCCCCGCAGCGACGGCGCCAACCAGCACCGCATCGGCCAGCGTGCCGGTAGGGCTGAGGTAAATGCGGTCGGTCCAGGTGCCTGCGGCGGCGGTATCGCCGGCGTTGATCACCGTCCAGGTCACGGTGCGTTTGTCGCCAGTGACGCCGCCCGTCGGCACCGTAATCTCGGTGACTTGCAGGTCGGCCACCGGCGCGGTGCTCATCGCCGTGGTGCCGCTGGTCGCGGTCGTATTGTTGTTGTCCAGGCCGGCTTCGAAGACGACATTGTCGACATCGGTGGCGACGATGAAACGCACATTGCCGACGAGGCCATTGGGCGCAAAAACCCGCGCCACTTGAGCGTAGTTGGCGCCCACGGCCAGCGAGCCGTTGCGCGGCACTTCGGCGAGCAGCAGGTCGCTGTTGTCGAGCACGCCGTCGAGCGACAGGTAAACGCGGTCTTTCCAGGCCACTGCGTTGGTGGCGGCGTCGCCCGCATTGCGCACGCGCCAGGCAATATTGATCGCTTCGCCACCCCGCGCCGAAGCCGGCGCGTCAACGACTTCAACCCGCAGGTCGGCACGCGGCGCGGCAATGGTCACCGTGCGCGGTGCCGCGGTGTTGTCGGCGCGGGTATCGGGCTCGAGCACCAGCCGGCCGGCATCGGCGACGACCGAGATGTAGAAACTGCCGTCCAGGAACAGCGGCAGCGTGACGGCGCGGCTGTTGTCGTAGGTAGCGCCTGCGTTTAGCGCCGACGGGCGCGCGACATCGGCCAGCGCGACATCGTCGGCGTCGCCTATGGTGGTGTTGCGGCTGAGCACGATGCGGTCGAGCCAGTCGGCGGCGGCAGCGACGTTGCCGTCGTTGCGCACCGACCAGTCGACCGTGAAGCTCTCGCCACCGCGGCCGGTGAGCGGCGCGCTGATCGACGTCAAGACCAGGTTGGCGTAAGGCCGGGCTTCGGACGCGACTTCGATGCTCGCGCCGTTGTTGCCTTCGGCCAGGTTGCCCGCAGCGTTGTATTCGGTGAAGCTGCCCTGGCCTGAAGCGTTCTGGTCGGCAAAGACCTGGATCTGAATGCGGCCGGTGCCACGCAGGCCGTCGGGCAACTGGAAGGTGTGACTGCGCGACAGCGTCGCGCCTTGCGCCAGCGGGCTGTTGCCGGGCAGCGCAGGGTTGTAGGGCAGCGCGATATTGAGCAGCGTCTCGCCGGTGTCGAGGTTGCGCACGAAGAGCCGGTCGTTCCAGCCGGCCGCGGTGGCGGACAGGCCCTGGTTGACATCGTCCCAGGCGACGGTGATCGTGCCGCCGGCACCGACCGCGGCCTGCTCGATGCGCAGGTTCTGTACCAGCAGGTCGGGGGCGGACGCGACCGTCAGGCGGGCGACGTTATTGGCCTCGGCGGTGTCCGACGGGTTGCTCTCGAAGACCGTGCCGTCGATATCGGCGGCGATGCTGAATTCAAACCGGCCGGTGCCGGTGACCCCGGCCGGCCAATTGAAGCTGACCGTGCGGTCGCGGGTTTCGCCAGCCCCCAGCGCGCCGTCCACCGCCGGGTCATGAGCCAGCGCCTGCGTCAACAGCGTGACGCCGGTATCGAGGTTGCGCACGATGATGGCATCGCGCCAGCCGGTCGCCGTGGGCGCGTCGCCGGTATTGCGCACGCGCCAGTTGATCGTGACCGTGCCGCCTGCGGCCCAGCCGTTGGCCGGCAGCACCGCCAGGTTGTCGATCTGCAAGTCGGGGTAAGGCGACAGCTCGGAAACCACGAGCCGGGTCGCCGAGTTGTTGAGCTCGGTGACACCCGGTTCGGCGACGACGTTGGTGACGTCGGAGTTGATCTCGAAACGCAGATTGCCGGCACCGCGCGCACCACCGACGAGTGTGACGAGCACGCTGCGGGTACGGCTTTCGCCGGCGGCCAGCGGATCGTCGGCCGCGCCACCGAGGTCGTCGTAGTTGACCAGCACATTGGCGATGAGTTCGCCAGCGCGGTCCATATTGCGCACCAGCACGCGGTCGAACCAGGGTGCGTTGGCCGGCTGGCTGCCATTGTTGGTGACCTTCCAGCTCACGAGCACCTGACCGCCGGCCTGGATGCTACTGCCGGTGGGCGTGACGCTCAGGTCCTGCACCACGAGGTCGGGCCCGGGCACACCGCCCAGGCCGGAGATCACGATCGGCTCTTGCAGCGGCGACGGTGAAACGTTGAAGCCGTAGGTCGCCTGGCCGCCGACGTAGTACCGGCCTTCGATGAGCAGCGTATAGATGCCATCGTAGCTGAGCGTGGTGACGTCGACATCGCTGTTGAAATTGGTGGCGCCCCAGACGCTGCGGCCAAACGGATCGAGCAGGCGCCAGTAGGTATCGCCACCGCTCTGCACGGTGCGGTCGAAGAAAAAGCGGTCGCCGGCCTTGACGACAAAACGGTAGGCGTCGGTTTCCCCGGCCGGGTTGAGCACCCCGTTGACCGGCGCGCCGGTAGTGATCAGCGGCGCGCTGCTCAGGTCGAGCAGGCGGAAGCTGTAATCGGCGACGACGTCGGTCTCTGGGCGCACCGTGAGCCGATAGTCGCCCGGCACCAGGCTGAGCAGGCTCAGTCCGTCGAGGGAGTCACTTTCGCGGATGCGCTTATCGGTGATCACGGCGCCCTGCGGCCCGGTCAGTGACCAAAGCAGGTAGTAACTTTCGCCGGCCACCAGGTCGCGCGTCAGGCCGTCGAAATAGACCGTCTTGGTTTCGCTCAACGTGAAGCTGTAGACATCGCGCTGCCCGGAATGGGCAATCGACTGCGACTGCACTGCATTCAGCTCGAGCGCGATCGTCTCGTCGACCACCGGCTGCACGCGCAAGCTGTAGGTGTTGTTGCTGCCGACGTAATACCGGCTCTCGACGAGCAGCGTATAGCGGCCGGTCAGCGCCATCGTCAGCGGGCCGATATCGTTGCCGACGCTGTTGAAGTCGCTCGGACCAAAGACGGTGACGCCACGCGGGTCGAGCAGGCGCCAGCGGGCGTCACCGCCGTTGCGCGCGACCATGTCGAAATACAGGCGATCGCCGGCAGCCGCGTCGAAGGCGTAGGCGTCGGTTTCGTTGGACGGGTTGAACGAGCCGCTGGTCAGGGCGCCAACGCTGATGACCGTCGCATTGCTCAAGTCGGCAAGGCGGAATTTGTACTCGCCATTGACCTCGTTGGTCGATACAAAGCTGAGTGTGTACGAACCCGCAACGAGGTCGAGGATCGACGTGCCGTCAGCCGAATCGCTCTGCCTCATCGCCCGGTCTGAGACCACCGTGCCGCGTGGGCCGGTGAGGGTCCAGCGCAGATAGAAGCTGTCGCCGCTGCCACTCAGGTTCGATAGCGTCAGGTTGTCGAAATAGACCCGCCCATCGGCCGCAAGGTCGAAGGTGAATTGATTGGTCTGGCCCTTGGCCACCGTGGCCGCGGTGACAGTATCAAGTTGCAGCACCGCCGTCGTATCGTCGACCCGGTTGACGACCAGGCTGTAGCTGCCGACATCGGCGCGGTAATAACGCGCTTCGACGAGCAGCGTATAGACGCCGCTGTAAGCCAGCGTGACCGGCCCGACATCTTCGCCGCCGCTGTTGAAACCCGAAGGGCCGAATACCGCACGGCCGAACGGGTCGAGCAGGCGCCAGCGTGCATCGCTGCCGCTGCGCGCGATGACGTCGAAATACAGCTTGTCGCCGGCGCTGCCGGTGAACTTGAAGGCGTCGGTTTCGTTGCCTGGGTTGAAGGCGCCTTCGACCGCCGTGCCGATGGTCAGGTCGGTGGCCGCGCCGAGGTCGAGGATGCGGAACTTGTACGGGCCGCTCAGGTTGAGTGCTGCCAGCACGGTAACGGTGTAGGTGCCTGCGGGCAGATCGATGATGCTGGTGCCATCATCGGCATCACTCTGGCGGAACGGGCGGTCGGCAACATGCACCGTGCCATTGGCGTCGGTGAGATACCAACGCAGGTAAAAACTGTCGGTGTTGCCGCCGCCAATGACGTTGACCGTTAGAGAGTCGAAGTAGACCCGCTTGGCCTCGGTCAGCGTGAAGGTGAAACGGTCGCGTTCTGTCGACGACCCCAGCGTGGTGCTGATGGTTTCGCCGAACACCAGCTCCGGCAACACTTCGGGCGTGCCCGCCGTCACCGACACAGCGACATTGTCGATATCGTTGTCGGCGCGCCAACCGCCGTTGCGCGCACCAAATGCGGCGCGGCCTTCGTACGGGATCATGCCGATGACGAAGTAGTTCTCGACGATCGCTGCTTCAGCACCGCCATTGGGCGTCAGGTAGACCGAGACATTGCTGCCGCCGGCCGCCGCGGTCATCACCACGCGCGCGTGATGGAACAAGCCGCTGTCGAGCCGGAAGCCGGGGATATTGAACTCGGCGAACTTGAGGCCACCAAAATGCAGCGAGACATGGTTGTCGTTCAACTCGCCGTTGTTCACCGGGTCGAAGCCGACACCAAAACTGCCGGCCAGATTGACCTCTTCGGCAAACTGCGGCGCCGGGCCGCTGCGGCCCCAGACCGCCGTATTCAACCAGGCAAAGCCGATGCCGTCACCCTGGTTGCTGACCTTGCTGATGCGCAGGTCAAATTCGGTGCTGATCGTGCCTGGATAGACCCCGGGCGCGGCGCCGGCAAAAGCCACCGTGTTGGTGCCGGTGACGTTGCCCGGCAGCAGGCGCAGGAAGCTCCCGCTCGGCCCGCCTGCCTGCACCGAAGACGCCGCGGCGCTGAACGGTGCCAGGGTGTACGGCAGGCCGGCATCGTCGAAATTCTGCGCCGTGAAGTTGTCCGGGTTGGCCTGCGCGGTGCTGTCGATCCTGAAGCTGAAGTCGACCGGGTTGGCTTCGCTGACCCGGCCTTCGAGCAGCAGCACGTAGCGGCCGGTCTTGGGCATCGTGGCCAGCCGGTCGTCGACGTTGACGGGGCTGAAGATCACCTGGCCATCGGGCCCGATGAGGCGCCAGAAAGCCGTGTTGCGGCTCTCGCTGATCATGTTGAAGCGCAACTGGTCGCGCGCCGTCGCTTCAAAGCTGAAGGCCTGTGTTTCGCGGCCGGGGTCGAGCGTGCCGGTCAGCGTGGCGCCGATCACGATCGCCGCGACATCGGCCACCGACGCCAGGTCGAAGAGGCGGAAGCCGTAGGCGCCGACCGCCTCACGATCGGGGTCGACGCTGAGGGTGTAGTCACCCGCCGGCAGCGTGAGCACCGGTGTCGGCGTGTAGTCGGCCGAGTCGCTGTCGGCAAAATTGCGGCCGGACACGACCGCGCCGCGCGGGCCGCTGAGGCTCCACTTGAAGGTGGTGGCGTTGAGCAGCGAATCAAAAACCAGCGTGCGCTCGGCGGAGAGCGAGAACGTATAGAGGTCACGCGCGCCGGCTGCCGTGATGTTGCCGTTGACGATGCTGCCCAGCGTCAGCGCAGTCGTCGTTTCGACCACCGGCACGACGTTGACCGTGTAGTTCGCTTCGCCGCTGCCGTCGCGACGACCTTCGATAAGCAGCGTGTAGCTGCCGGTCAGCCCCAGCGTGCGGGTCTGGACATCGTCGCTGGGCAGGTAGTTCGCGCCGAAGACGACGCGCCCGAGCGGGTCGAGCAGACGCCAGTACGGGTAGCCGCCGGTGCTGGCGAGCATGTCGAAGTAGAAGCTCTCGCCTGCCGATGCATTGAAGCGGTAGACATCGGTGGTCTTGGCCGGGTTCAACGCGCCGCTGACCGCCGTGCCCGGGGTCAACGCTGTGGCGCCAGCCAGGTCGAGCAGGCGGAAGGCAAAGGCGCCGGTGTAGTCGTTGGCGCCGTCGACCGTGAGCGTGTAGTCACCTTCTGGCAAGTCGAAGACCGACAGGTTGTCGCTGGCGTCGCTCTGGTCAAAACGCCGGTCGCCGACGATCAGGCCGCGCGGGCCGGTCAGGCTCCAGACGACATCGCTGCGGTTGTGCAGCGAATCGAAATACAGCCGTGTCGTGCCGGCCGGCAGCGTAAAGGTGTGATGCACACGCTGGCCGGCATGGTCGATGCCGCCGAGCACAATGGGCGTGACGACACTGCGGTGTACCGCGTTGAGGCCGTTGCCGGTGGCGTCGACAAGGGTGCTGCCGCTGGCTTCGTCGGCTTTCAAGTAGCTCACCAGGCCGGCTTCGTTGCCGACGAGTGCCGCGTCCTTGGAAGCCAGGATTTCCGCATTGGTGCGCGCCACGTTCCACAGGCGGATGTCGTCGAGGCTGCCCGAGAGATTGACGTAGGCGTTGTTGTTTTCGACGTTCGAGCCAATGACCAGCGGGTTCGGGCTGCTCAGGTTGTCGAGGTTGCGCACCGTGCCCGTGCGGCGCTCGACACCGTCGATGACGATGCGCATCTGCGTCGCGTTGCGGTCCATCACCAGCGCGATGTGGTGCCAATCCCCGGCCGGCACCAGGCCGGCGTCGGTCTGGATCGACTGCTGGCCGCTCGCATCGCGGACACCGAACCACAGGCTGCCATTGGCGTTGAGCCAGGCGGAGTACACCCGCACGTCGTCGCCGGGCGGGTTGCCCTTGTAGAAGATCGGCGTCCAGGTGTTGGTGTAGGCGTCGACCTTGACCCAGCTCTCGATCGTCATCGCCTTGGTGAAATCGAGCGCCGGGTTGGATGCGATCTCGGCGATGTGCAGGCCGTTGAAGCCGATTGCCGTACCGATCTGGCCGGCGCCACGCACCGCAGCGACACCGCTGTCGCCGCCGATCGTGATCGGCACCGTCTTGTCGGCCACCTGTTGCACGCGGAAGCTGTAGTTCGAGGTGCCGACACCGCCGTCGCGCCGGCCTTCGATGAGCAGCGTGTAGCTGCCGCTGAACTGCATCGTTTGCAGTTGTGCGTCATCGTTGGGCATGTAGGCCGGGCCCCAGGCGGTGCGCCCGAAGGGGTCGAGCAGGCGCCAGTACGGATAGCCGCCGGTGGCGCTGAGGACGTCAAAATACAGGCGGTCGCCAGCGGTCGCATCAAAGCGATAGGCATCGGTCTGGTTGGCCGGTGTCAACGTGCCGTCAACGGTGGTGTTGAATGTCACCGCGGGGGTATTGGCCGGCGCCAGGTCGAGCAGCCGAAAGCCGTAGCTGCCGATGGCGTCGGTCTGGCCGTCGATCCACAGCGTGTAGTCGCCGGCGACCAGGGTGAAGATGCTGGTGCCGTCGACCGAATCGCTGCTTTGCATCGAGCGGTCAGAGACCACCGTGCCGCGCGGGCCGGTCAGCGTCCAGCGCATGCGGCTGTTGTCGGTCAGCGAATCGAAATACAGGCGTGTTTCAGCGCCGAGCGTGAAGCGGTAGATATCCTTCTGGCCGAAGCTGATATCGCCTTGCACGACGCCCGGTGTATTCGCCCAGACATGGCTGACCTGCGCGTTGTTGCCGCGGCCGGTCGCGTCGGTGAGCGTGGCGCCGCTCGTTTCATCGGCCTTCAGGTAGACCAGCAGGCCGGCTTCGTCACCCTGCAGCGCGGCATTGCGCCGGCTGGCGATCTGCTCAGGCGTGAGTGCGCCGCTCCAGATTCGGAAGTCGTCGATCGCGCCACGAAAGTTGTACTGCGCACCTTCTTGCGTGCTGCCCAGGCGCAGCGGGTTGCTGCTGCTGAATGAGGCGGTCTTGCGGACGACACCAGTGGCGGCCTCGACGCCGTCGAGATAGATCTTCATCACGCCGTTGTCGCGGTCGAGCACCGCGGCGACGTGGTACCACTGCCCGGGCGTGATCAGCCCGGCAGCGGTATTCAAGCTGTCGTTGTAATTGTTGCCGCTGGACAGGTGCAGGTAGCCGGACGGGTTCAGCCACAGGCTGTAGGTGCGCTGGTTGCTGTTGGCACCGGCCTTGTAGAAGATGGTTTGCCAGTCGCCCCCCAGGGAATCGACCTGGAACCAGGTTTCGATCGTCACCGTGCCGGTCTGGTTGGTATCGGCGCTGTTGGCCACCTCGACCCTGCGCACCGCGTCGGTCTTGACCGCGCCACCGATCTGGCCGGCGACAAAATTGCGGTCCAGGCCGAAGGTTTGCCCCGGCACGATGTCGTGGATGTCATCGCTGATCTCGAGCAGCTTGAAGCTGTAGTCGGTGCTGGCGCGCTGTTGCGGCGTCCAGATCCGGCCTTCGACGATGAGGGTGTAGTTGCCGTCGCGCGGCAACGAAAACAGGTCGATATCGTTGAGGTTGACCGGGCCGATGATCTGGCGGCCAAACTCGTCGAACAGGCGCCAGGTGTACCAATCGCCGTTGTTGCCGCTCAGCGCCTGGCGGTCGACGTAATACAGCTTGTCTTTGTCGCCGGTAAAGCGGTACGCATCGGTTTGATTGACCGGGTTGAGCTGGCCGGCGACAAGTGCGTTGACGACAAACGGCGTCGCCGTGCCGAGGTCGAGCAGGCGGAAATTGAAGCTGCCCTGCTGGTCATTGATCGGGTCGATGACCAGCCGGTAGTCGCCGGCAATCAGGTTCATCAGCGGGCTCGTGCCACCGAGCTCATGGGACTCCGACGCATAGAGCTGGCGGCCGTCGATTTCGGTGCCGCGCGGGCCGGTCAGCGTCCAGCGGAAATCGGGCACGTTGTTGGTCGGCGCCAGCGCGTCGAACAGCAGTTGTTTGGCTTCGGTCAGGCTGAAGGTGTAGATCGCGCGCTGGCCGGGCTGGTTGATCGTGCCTGCCGTGGCGGTATTGATCTCGAGCGCAGCCTGCACGTCGGCGGTCTTGAGGATCGCAAACCCGTAGTCGAACTTCGGCACCGACTGCGTCGCCCAGATGCGGCCTTCGACGATGACGGTGTAGATACCCGACATCGATGCGACGATGCCGTCGAAGTCGTTGTTGACGTAGAGGCCATTCGGGCCCATGACGTGCCGGCCGATCGGATCGATCAGGCGCCAGCTGACCCAGTTGCCGTTGTTCGGCGCCAAGGCGCGCGAATCAAAATACAGCCGGTCGCCGGCGGTCGCCTCGAAGCGATGCAGTTCGGTCTTGTTGGCGCCATCCAGGCTGCCGCTGACCGCCGCGCCGATTGCAAACGGCGTCGCGGCGGCAAGGTCGAGGAAGCGGAATGCAAACGCGCCGACCTGGTCGCCGATGGCGTCGATGTGAACCGTGTACGCGCCCGCGGCAAGGTCGAGCACCGGGCTCGTGCCGCCGAGCTCGAACGATTCGGCGTTGTAGAGCTGTCGCCCGTCAATCAGCGTGCCATCCGGGCCGACCAGCGTCCAGCGCAGGTCGGGCACATTGTTGTTCGGCGCCAGGCCGTCAAAGACCAGTCTGCGCGCGGCGTCGAGCGTGAAGGTGTAGCTGGCGCGCTGGCCGGCATGTTCGATCGCCGCGCTGGTGGTTTCGCCCACCGTCAGCGTGCCGGCGATATCGCTGACCTTCTGGACATTGAAGGTGTAGTCGAAGCGTGGCACCGACTGCGTCGTCCAGATGCGGCCTTCGATGAGCAGCGTGTAGTCGCCGGTCAGCAACAGCGTGGTGACATCGACATCGTTGTTGAGATGGAAGCCGGTGGTGCCGAAGACGCTGCGCCCGAGCGGGTCATACAGGCGCCAGCTCGCCCAGTTGCCGTTGTTCGGGCTAAAGGCCCGCATGTCGAAGAAAAATCGTTCGCCAGCGGTCGCGCTGAAACGGTAGATGTCGGTTTCGTTGGCCGGGTTCAAAGCGCTGACCTGCGCCGTGCCGGGCGCGAACGCGGTCGCCGCGGCGAGGTCGAGGACACGAAAGCCATAGGCCCCTGTCGTCGCGCCGTCGGCAAAGATGCGCACCTGGTAGGTGCCGGCCAGCGGCAGCGTGACCACCAGGTCGCCACCAAACTCGAAGCTCTCGGAGTTGTACATCGAGCGCGACGAGACTTCTTCGCCACGCGGGCCGAACAGGCTCCAGCGGAAACCGCCGTTGTTGTTGGGCGCAAAACTGTCGAAGACGATGCGCTGGCCGGCCGTGCCGGCAAAGGTGTAGAGGTCGGTCTCGCCGGCAGCGCTGATGGTGCCGTCAACCCGCACCCCAAGGTCGATCGCGGTGCCTTCGAGCAGGGGGATCGGTGTATTGCCGTTGAGCTTGGCGCTGAAAGCAAAGCTGATTTCAGCGGTATCGAAGGCGCGGCCTTCGATGAGCAGGGTGTAGGCGCCCGACAGGCGCAGCGTGAACGGCCCGCGGTCGACGTTCATGTAGTCCGGGCCAAAAACGAGCCGGCCAGTCGGGTCGACAAGGCGCCAGTACGCATTGCCACCGGTCATCGACGTCCAGTCGAAGAGCACCTCATCACCGGCGGTCGCGTCGATGCGCCAGGCTTTGGTCAGGCTGCCCGGGTTCAGCGTGCCGCTGACGTCGCTGTCGTAGGCCAGCACTTCGGCGCTGCCCAGGTCGAGCAGGCGAAAAGCAAAGCTGGGCGTTTTGTCGCCGCCTGAGTCGACGCTGATCGTGTAGCTGCCGGCGCCCAGGCGCAGCGCCGTGTCGCCGCCGAGGTCGACTGAATCGGAGTTGGAAAACGCGCGCTGCGAGACCAACGCGCCAGCTGAGCCGGCGAGCGACCAGTAGAGGTCGCCGATGTAGGTCAGCGAGTCGAAGACCAGGCTCGATTCTTCGGCCAGCGTGAAGGTGTAGTGCCGGCGCTGGCCGGCATGTTCGATGCTGGCGCTGGTTTGCTCGCCGAGCACCAGCGCCGCGCTGACATCGGTCACCGGCTGCAGGTTGAAGCTCCAGCTCAACGGCGCGCTGTTGTAGATGCGGCCTTCAAAAGCCAGCGTGTAGCTGCCGCTGCTGGTTATCTCGAAAACATCCCGGTCTTCGGTGAACCACTGCGGGCCGAAGACGAGGTTGCCGCGCGCGTCGAACAGACGCACCGAGAAGTTTTCGCCGACCTGGGATTTGGCATCGAAAAAGTATTTTTCGCCGGCCACGGCGACGAAGTGGAAGAGTCGCGTTTCAACTGCCGGGGCATTGGCGAGCCGGCCCGGGTTGTTGTCGCCAGAGAGGTCGGCAACGTCGCGGCCGCTGGCTTCGTCCAGACGCCAGTAACCCACGAGCCCGGTTTCATCGCCGACCAGGAGTTGCTGGTACGCGGCGCTGATTTCTTCGGCGCTGCGGGCGGTATTCCAGACCCGCACTTCGTCGATGCGGCCTTCGAACTTCTGGCCGCCGGCTTCGCGGCTGCCAATCTGCAGGCTGTTGCGGCCGTCGACATCACCCACCGTGCCGGTGCCGTTGGTGGTATGCACGAGCACGCCGTTGGCGTGGGTCCGCACGACGCCGTTGTCGTAGCTCACCGCAATGTGCGTCCACTCGTTGAGCGCCGCGACATAACCGGTGTTGACCCAGGTCCAGCCCGGGGTGGCGCTGGCAATTGCGTACTGGATCGTGCCGTCTGAAAAACGCGCGATCTCGAATTCGCCTTCCTTGTTGACCAGGATGCCGCCGTAGAAGCCGTCGCTGCCGGCGCCATCAGGCCGGATCCAGGCTTCGACCGTGAAGGTGCCGTCCATCTGCAGCGAGGCCGCGTCGGCGATGCGCAGATCGGGCAGTTTGCCGCTGAAATCGATGGCGCGGTTGACCACGCCTTCGGGGTAGGTGATCGGTGCGCCGTCGGCGCGCAGCAGCGGCGGCGTGACGATGTCCAGGTCGCCGAGGATTCCAGATACCGTGGTGCCGGGCGTCAGCGGCGTCGCACTCGCCATGTCGAGCAGGCGGAAGTCGTAGTCGCCGATCGCGTCGCCATTGCCATCGATGACGATCCGGTAGTCACCCGCGGCCAGCAGCAGCGATGTCGCGCCAGCCAGCTCCCACGAATCGGAGCTTTGCAAGGTGCGGCCCGAGACCAGCGCGCCGCCCGGCCCGATCAACGACCAGGTCAGGTCGCTGCGGTTGGTGAAGGAGTCGAAGAGCACCCGCGTTGATGCCGCGACGCTGAAGATGTGCGTCTTGCGCAGGCCGGCGCCTTCGATCCGCCCGTGAACCGACTCATCCAGCACCATAGCCACCGGCGCCGGGTCTTGCAGGGCGACGACGTTGAACAGGTACGTGGCCACGCCGCTGATGTAGGAACGCCCCTCGACGAGCAGGGTATAGCTGCCATCCAGGCCGAGCGTGACCTCGCCGATATCGCTGCCCATCGACGTCGGCCCGGTGACGGTGGCGCCATAGGGGTCGAGCAGGCGCCAGTAGACATCGTTGCTGTGCGACAGGCGGTCGATGAAAAAGCGCTGGCCGGCAACGACGCTGAATTTGTAGGCGTCGGTCTCGTTGGCCGGTGTGAGCTCGCCGCTGATCGGCGTGCCCAGCGTGAGGTCGCGGGCCTGGTTGATGTCGATGAGGCGGAAGCCGTAGGCGCCGGTGGTGTCCCCTACCCCGTCCACCGTGAGCATGTAGTCGCCGGCCGGCAGGTCGTAGGCCACGTTGCCGCCGAGGTCGGCTGAATCGGAGCCGGAAAAGGCGCGGTTGTTGACGACCGCGCCACGCGGGCCTTCGAGGCTCCAGCGGATGTTGCCGTTGTTGGTCAGCGAGTCGAAGACCACACGCAGGTCTTCGCTGAGTGAAAACGAGTAGCGGTCGGTTTCGCCGGCGACATCCAGGCTGCCGTCGATGCGAGGCGGCGCGATCGCGTCGCCGGCCAGCAGCACACGCGGCTCGAAGGACTCGAACACCGTCTTGGCCTGCGGCGCCAGCGGTGCGCGCATCGACACCAGCGCCCGGTCCAGCAGGCGCTTGAGCAAGGTGGGCTGTCGTTTCGCCGGCACCGCCCCGCGCTGCGGTTTGGCCTGCGTCAGGTCGTCCCTGGTATTTCTGGTGTCCATCAGCGCTCTCCCGAACCCGTCACATGCCCCGGCGATCACCCAAACAGCAGGCGAATTACGGCTCAAAACAATGTGCCACAACCAGTTGCGGCGGGTGCGGTATCTGCCCCCCTTGGACATGGGGGGTTTACCTCCTGTTCGGCGCGCAAAAGCCACCAAATTCACGGCCAGCGTCAGGCAACTGCTAGGCAATTGTCAGGCAAGTGATTGGGACCTCGCTGGACGAAAAAAAAGGGCGGCCGAAGCCGCCCTTGTGGACACCGCCCGTTGACCGCGTCAGGGATTGCCGTCGCCAGCCGCTGCGGCCGCGGCCGCCGTTGCAGCATCGACCTGCGCCATCTGCACGGCGGCCAGCTCTTCGGCTTCTTGCAGCGCGATCGCGCGGCGCTCGCTCTCGTCCATCTCTTCCTTGGCCTTGCGCGCGACGTGGAAAGCCATGCCGGTGCCGGCCGGGATGAGGCGGCCGACGATGACGTTTTCCTTCAGGCCGCGCAGCTCGTCGCGCTTGCCCATGATTGCCGCCTCGGTGAGCACCCGCGTCGTTTCCTGGAACGAGGCTGCCGAGATGAACGAATCGGTGGACAGGCTGGCCTTGGTGATGCCCAGCAGCACGTCGGCGTGGGTCGCGGTCATCTTGCCTTCGGCACGCAACTTGTCGTTGGTGCCGAGCAGCTCTGAGCGCTCGACCTGTTCGCCATTGATGTACTTGCTGTCGCCGGCATTGGTGATCTGCACCCGACGCAGCATCTGGCGCACGATGACCTCGATGTGCTTGTCGTTGATCTTCACCCCCTGCAGGCGGTAGACGTCTTGCACCTCGTCGACGATGTAGCGCGCAAGCTCTTCGATGCCCAACAGGCGCAGGATGTCCTGCGGATCGGCCGAGCCGTCGACAATCAACTCGCCGCGGTTCACGACCTGGCCCTCGTGGACCAGGATGTTGCGCTCCTTGAGCACCAGCTCTTCGTGGACCTTGCCTTCGGGGTCGGTGATCTGCAGGCGGTTCTTGCCCTTGGTCTCCTTGCCAAACGACACCGTGCCGGTGATCTCGGCCAGCGTGCCCACGTCCTTCGGGCTGCGGGCCTCGAACAGCTCGGCCACCCGCGGCAGGCCGCCGGTGATGTCGCGTGTCTTCTGGCCTTCGACCGGGATGCGTGCCAGCACTTCACCCGGCGCCAGATCCTGGCCGTCGCGGATCTGCACCAGCGAGCCGACCGGGAAGCCGATCGTCACCGCATGGTCGGTGCCCGGGATCTTGACCTCGACCCCGGCGGCGTCGATGAGCTTGACCTGCGGGCGCACGACCTTGATCGCACCGCGGCGCTTGGAGTCGATGACCACCAGCGTCGACAGGCCCGTGACCTCGTCGAGCTGCTTGGCCACGGTGACCCCTTCTTCGACATTCTCGAACCTCGCCTTGCCAGCGAACTCGGTGATGATCGGTCGCGTCAGCGGGTCCCAGTTGGCGAGCACCGTGCCGGCCTTGACGGTCTGGCCGGCCTTGATGTTGAGCACCGCGCCATACGGCACCTTGTGGCGCTCGCGCTCGCGGCCATGCGGGTCCATGATGATGATTTCACCTGAACGGGAAATCACCACCAGCTCGCCCTTGCCGTTGGTCACGTAGCGCATCGTCGGGTTGAAGCCGATATGGCCTTCGCTCTTGGCGTCGACGCTCGAAGCCACCGCCGCCCGCGAGGCTGCACCACCGATGTGGAAGGTGCGCATCGTGAGCTGCGTGCCGGGTTCGCCGATCGACTGCGCCGCGATGACGCCGATCGCCTCGCCGACGTTGATGATGCCGCCACGACCGAGGTCGCGCCCATAACATTTGGCGCAGATGCCAAACCGGGTGTCGCAGGTCAGCGCGGTGCGGACCTTGACTTCGTCGACGCCGGCAGCTTCGAGTGCGTCGATGACATCCTCGTCGAGCATCTCGCCGGCCGGCAGCATCAGCACCTGGGTTTCAGGGTGCAGCACTTCGACCGCTGCAACGCGGCCGAGGATGCGGTCGCGCAGCGATTCGATGACCTCGCCACCTTCGACCAGCGCACGGCGGTTCATGCCGTTCTGGGTGCCGCAATCGACTTCGGTGACCACCAGATCTTGCGTCACGTCGACCAGGCGCCGAGTCAGGTAACCCGAGTTCGCGGTCTTCAGCGCCGTGTCCGCCAGGCCCTTGCGGGCGCCGTGGGTGGAGATGAAGTACTGCAACACGTTCAGGCCTTCGCGGAAGTTGGCCGTGATCGGGGTTTCGATGATCGACCCGTCAGGCTTGGCCATCAGTCCCCGCATGCCCGCCAGCTGGCGAATCTGCGCCGCGGAGCCGCGCGCACCCGAGTCGGCCATCATGTAGATCGAGTTGAACGACTCCTGATCCACCATCTTGCCGTGGCGGTCGGCGACCTTCTGCCTGGACAGCTGGCTCATCATGACCTTGCCAACTTCGTCGCCGGTCTTGCCCCAGATGTCGACGACCTTGTTGTAGCGCTCGCCGGCGGTGACCAGGCCCGAGACGTACTGCTGCTCGATTTCCTTGACCTCTTTTTCGGCACGCTCGATCAGGCCCGGCTTTTCTTTCGGCACCAGCATGTCGTCGATGGCGATCGAGATGCCGGCGCGGGTGGCGAGCTTGAAGCCGGCTTGCAGCAGCTTGTCGGCCAGGACCACGGTTTCCTTGAGGCCGCACTTGCGGAAGCTGGTGTTGATCAGACGCGAGATTTCCTTCTTTTTCAGCGCCTTGTTGATGTGCGAGAACGGCAGCCCACGCGGCAGCAACTCGCTGAGCAGCGCGCGGCCGGCGGTCGTCTCGACCAGGCGCGTCTCGGGCAGCCAATCGCCGGAGTCCTTGTCCTTGACGAACTCGACGAGGCGCACGCTGATTTTTGCGGTGACCTCGAGGTGGCCGCTGTCCAGCGCACGCTGCACTTCGCCAACGTCGGTGAAGAGCATCCCTTCGCCGCGGCCGTTGATGCGTTCGCGGGTGGCGTAGTACAGGCCGAGCACGACGTCCTGGCTGGGCACGATCGACGGCTCGCCCGATGCCGGGAAGAGCACGTTGTTGGTGGCCAGCATCAGGGTGCGCGCTTCCATCTGCGCTTCGATCGACAGCGGGATGTGCACCGCCATCTGGTCACCGTCGAAGTCGGCGTTGAAGGCCGAGCAAACCAGCGGATGCAGCTGGATCGCCTTGCCTTCGATCAACACCGGCTCGAAAGCCTGGATGCCCAGGCGGTGCAGCGTCGGCGCGCGGTTGAGCAGGACCGGGTGCTCCTTGATGACTTCTTCAAGGATGTCCCAGACCACCGGCGTGCCGGACTCGACTTCTTTTTTCGCCGCCTTGATGGTGTTGGCGATACCCATCGCTTCGAGGCGCGAGAAGATGAAGGGCTTGAACAGCTCCAGCGCCATCAGCTTGGGCAGGCCGCATTGGTGAAGCTTGAGCGTCGGGCCGACGACGATGACCGAGCGGCCGGAATAGTCGACCCGCTTGCCGAGCAGGTTCTGGCGGAAACGCCCGCCCTTGCCCTTGATCATGTCGGCGAGCGACTTCAGCGCGCGTTTGTTCGCACCCGTCATCGCCTTGCCGCGGCGGCCGTTGTCGAGCAGCGAGTCGACGGCTTCTTGCAACATGCGCTTTTCGTTGCGCACGATGATCTCTGGCGCCTTCAACTCGAGCAGCCGCGCGAGGCGGTTGTTGCGGTTGATGACACGCCGGTACAGGTCGTTCAGGTCGGACGTGGCAAAGCGACCGCCGTCCAGCGGCACCAGGGGCCGCAGGTCGGGCGGCAGCACCGGCAGCACGTCCATCACCATCCACTGCGGCTTGATGCCCGACTTGCGGAAAGCCTCCAGCACCTTCAGGCGCTTGGAGTTTTTCTTGATCTTCAGCTCCGACCCGGTCATGTCGTTGCGCAGCTTGTCGATCTCGATCTCGCTGTCGAGTTCTTCGAGCAGGCGCTTGACACCTTCGGCGCCCATCAGCGCGGTGAACTCGTCGCCGTATTCCTTCTGCTTGGCCTCGAAATCGTCCTCGCTCATGATCGAGAACTTCTTCAGCGGCGTCATGCCCGGGTCGACGACGACATAGGCTTCGAAATACAGCACCCGTTCGATGTCGCGCAAGGTCATGTCGAGCACCAGGCCCAGGCGGCTGGGCAGCGACTTCAGGAACCAGATGTGCGCACAAGGTGCGGCCAGGTCGATGTGACCCATGCGGTCTCGCCGCACCTTGGTCTGCGTGACCTCGACGCCGCACTTCTCGCAAATGACACCGCGGTGCTTGAGGCGCTTGTACTTGCCGCACAGGCACTCGTAGTCCTTGATCGGGCCGAAGATCTTGGCGCAGAACAGGCCATCACGCTCGGGCTTGAAAGTCCGGTAGTTGATGGTCTCGGGTTTTTTCACCTCGCCGAACGACCACGAGCGGATCTTCTCTGGCGAAGCCAGGCCGATCTTGATCGCGTCGAAATGTTCGTCGGGGGTGAACTGCTTGAAAAGGTCGAGTAGTCCCTTCATGCTTTTCTCCTTTAATTGCGCTCAAGTTCAATGTCGATGCCAAGGGAGCGGATCTCCTTGACCAGGACGTTGAACGATTCAGGCATGCCAGCTTCGATCGCGTGCTCGCCCTTGACGATGTTTTCATAGACCTTGGTGCGGCCGTTGATATCGTCGGATTTGACCGTAAGCATTTCTTGCAGGGTATAGGCGGCACCGTATGCCTCAAGCGCCCACACTTCCATCTCACCGAAGCGTTGACCACCGAACTGCGCCTTGCCGCCAAGCGGCTGCTGCGTAACGAGGCTGTATGGACCGGTTGAGCGTG
>JAYUSP010000019.1:0-2915 GCA_043755615.1 Betaproteobacteria bacterium | reverse complement strand
CTGCGATGCCGGCCACGCCGGCGGCGCTGTCGAAGTTCTTGAACACGATGACCTCGTCGCTGCGCTGGCCGGGAAAGAAGTGCCAGCGATGCGCCGGGTTGTGCATGCCGATGCAGGTTTCCCCGCGCCGGTCGGGGTAGATCAATTCGTTGCGCACCATGTCGCCGGGGGCCACGCTGCGCGCGTCGCAAACGGCCAGCGGCGCGTCGAGCAAGGGCTCGAGGTTCGTCGGCCGCCACAGCCCGAGGATCGCAAACCGCTGACGCAGCCGCACCGCCGCCTCGGCCTCGCCCAGCACCTGGCGCACACGCGCGGCCGCCGAGACCGCGGTGTAGTCGGCGTGCACGCGCCCCACGGGTTCGCGCACCGCGGCGAACGAGCCGCCGGTGCCGTCGAGCGGTGGCCGGCCGTTTGCCCGCCGCCGCAAGGTGTGGTCGAAGACCAGTGCGCGGCTGGCGCCGGTCAGGCCGAGCAGCAGGTGCTCGACCTCGGTGTAGTGGACGGCGCGCAATTCGACCTCGTTCCAGAAGTCGCCCACCGCGCTGCGGTGGTCGGACAACACGAAGCCCTGTTCGTCGAGCGACAACCCGCCGCACAGCGGCCGCGCATCCTCGATCGTCACGACCCTCGCTTCAAGCCGGCCGTTGAACCGGGGTGTGCCATCCGGCGGGTCATAGCTGTAGGTGCGCGCCGGCTCGGCCATCGGCACCAGGTAGTTCAGCGCGGCGACGACATTCATGCCGGTGGGCTGCCTGGCGCCGATCAGAAGAACGCCATCGTGCGCACTTCGATGCTTTCGCGCCGGGGTGCATCGGCGGCGGTATTCGGGTCTTCGAAAGCGGTGTGACCCATGAAGCGCGCGCGGCCGTCGGTTTCGGAGTCGTAGGTCTTGAGCAGCAGCGCGTGGGTCGCTTCCATCAGCGGGAAGTAGACCCAGCGATGTTGCGGCGACCAGCGCATGACGTAGATCTCGCCCGTGCGTTCGCTGTATTTCAGCTCCATGCGCAGCATGTCTTCCGGCGCGTGCGTGGTGGCATCGCACACCGCCAGCGGCAGCTCTTCGACCCGCCGGTAGAGCGACTTCCAGACGTTGTAGAACGCCACGCGCCGCTGCAGCAGCCCCTCGGCTTCGTCGGGCAGCAGGTCGCGCACCCGTTGCGGGCCGCTGGCCACGGTGTAGTCGCTGTGCACCAGCAAAACCGCCGGGCGCTGCACGGTGGTCTGCGCCTTCAGGTCGGCCGGCAGGCGCTTGCGGACCGTGTGGTCGAAAACCTCGACCCGCTTCGCGCCGGTGTGCGCTTTCACGAATTCGACGATCTGGCGGTAGAACACCGACTTGACCGATGCGTCGTCGTCGAACTGGTCGAAATGCGCGCCGAAGGGGTGGAGTTCGAAGCCTTCGCGGTCGGCCGAGAACTGCTCGGCCGACGCCCAGCCGTCGTGGATATCGACTTCGCGCAGGTCGGTGCCCGGCGGGTTGATCTTGACCGAAGGCTCGGGCTCGTAGAAGTAGTAGTCCGGCGGGATGCCGTTGTCGACGCTGTAGTTCAGCGTCGCGCGCAGGTTGCCTGTACTCGCCATCTCGCCGGTCCTTGCGCTCAGGCCGACTTCTTGGTGACGAAGTTTTCGCCGACCCAGGTTTTCTGCCAGGCTGGCAGTTGCTCGACCTGGTCGACCAGCCAGCGCTTGAGGTTGCGATGGTCGCCCAGCGGCAGCCGCTGCCAGCCGTGCAGGTGCATCGGTGCGGCCAGCGCGATGTCGGCGATGGTCGGGTTCTTGCCAGTGACCCATTCGCGGTCGGCCAGGCGGGCGTCAAGGATACCGGCCAGCTTGTGGAACTGCGCCGCCTGCGCATCCAGGATGGCGGGGTCGGGTTGCGAGCCAAGCAGCGGCTTGACGCAGTTCTCGACCAGGAAGACATAGCAACTGGGGAACCAGCTCGAAGACTCCCACAGCAGCCAGCGGTTGAGGTCGGCGCGCACCTTCAGGTCGCGCGGGTACACGCTGTCGTTGCCCACCTTGTCGGCGGCGTACTGCAGGATCGCGTTCGACTCCCACAGCACCAGGTCGCCGTCCACCATCGCCGGCAGCGAGGCCATCGGGTTGATCGCGGTATAGGCTGGCGCCTTCTGCTCGGCCTTGAAGTAGTCGACGTGTGCCAGCTCGTACGGGGCGCCCATCAGGTCGAGCCCTGCGAGGACCTTGCGGCAGTTGATGGTGATGGGGTCGGCGTAGATTTTCATCGCTTGTCTCCAAAATGGGTGGGGGGCACTCGTGGGTCGCCTGCCGCGCAGTGTATGCATTGACCTCGCGCCGATCACCTGTTCGAATGCAAACGCTTTGTCCACGATACGGAAACAATGCCCATCTCCACCGACATGCTCGCGGCCTTCCTGAAGGTGGCCGAGCACTCCAGCGTGAGCGCCGCGGCGGCCGAGCTCGACGTCGGCAAGAGTGTCGTCAGCAAGCGCGTCGCGCAGCTCGAAGCGGCCGTCAAGGCGACGCTGTTCAGCCGCACCACGCGCAAGGTCGCGCTCACCCCGGCCGGCGAGGCCTACCTCGAGTTCGCGCGCCGCGCCCTGATCGAAGTCAACAACGCCGAGGAGCGGCTGCGCGACTTGCGCAGCGAGCTGACCGGGCAGATCCGCCTCACCGCGCCGGTATCGTGGGGCCACCGCGTGCTGGCGAAGCGGCTGCCGGAATTCCTGCGCCTGCATCCGTCGATCGAGATCGAGCTGTTGCTGATCGACCGCATGATGGACTTGGCGCGCGAGCGCATCGACATCGCGCTGCGCTGGACCAGCGCCACCGCGGCACCGGGTCTGACCGCGGCGCCAGTGGCCGACATCGAATGGGTGCTTGCGGCGGCGCCGGGCTACTTGGCCGCATCGGGCCTGCCGGTCGACCCACAGGAC
>JAYUSP010000018.1:0-2921 GCA_043755615.1 Betaproteobacteria bacterium | reverse complement strand
GCACAAGTCGCCCGAGCCCGGTGCATCGACCGGCCGGCCGCTGACACAGATCGCACGGCAACCGGTTTTCATCGTCGCGGTGGCTGCGGGGGCGCTGGGTTATGGCGTGATGAATCTGCTGATGGCGGCAACGCCGCTGGCAATGCAGCAATGCCAGCATCCCTTCGAGAGCGCCGCCCTGGTGCTCGAGCTGCATGTGCTGGGCATGTTTCTGCCGAGCTTTTTTACCGGCCACCTGATCAAACGCTTTGGCGCGCTGCCGGTGATGGTTGTCGGCGCAGTGCTCAACTTCGTCTGCGTGATGATCGCGCTGTCGGGTGTCGACGTGGTGCGCTTTGCGATCGCGCTGACGGTGCTCGGCCTGGGCTGGAATTTTCTCTACACCGGCGCGACGACGCTGTTCACCACCGCCTACCTGCCGGAAGAAAAGAACAAGGCCCAGGGCGCCATGGACACCTGCGTTTTTGCAACGATGGCGGTGACCTCGTTTGCGTCCGGCGCGCTGGTCACGACGCAGGGCTGGATGCGGCTGAACCTGGGCTCGCTGATCCCGATCGTCGCGGTCGCGCTGGGCCTGATGTGGCTGGCGGCGCAGCAACGATCGGCGCGCCTGCGCGCACAAGCCGCGACCTGAAGCGACCTGGCCAAGCGCCGAGCGGACACGTGCTGTCGCCGGCCATGGCAGGCAAGATGCCTCGACGCCACGCGGCATGCCGCGTTAACCCGAATTTCTCTTTTTTAGATAGCCGGGCGGCGGCGGATTGAATTTCCCAGCCCTGGCGGGTGCGCGTAGCGTCCCGCACTTCACAGCCGCTGGAGGTCGAACCCCATGAACCGTTTCACCGTCACCATGGCCGGCGTTGCCGCCACCGCATTCATCGCCACGCTGCCGGCACAGGCGCAAAAGGCGCCGATGCAAAAGATCGGCAAGGGCGAAGGCCAGGTCGATATCGTCGCCTGGGCCGGATATATCGAGCGCGGCACCACCGACAAGAATTTCGACTGGGTCACCGACTTCGAAAAGAAGTCCGGCTGCAAGGTCAACGTCAAGACCGCCGGCACCTCCGACGAAATGGTCGCGCTAATGAACGAAGGGGGCTTCGACCTCGTCACCGCATCGGGGGACGCAAGCACGCGTCTGATTCGCGGCAAGAAGGTGCAGCCGATCAATGTCGGCCTGCTGCCGAGCTACAAGAATGTCGACCCGCGTCTGCAAAAGGCGCCATGGCACACCGAAGGCGATGTGCATTACGGCGTGCCCTACCAATGGGGCTGGAACGTGCTGATGTACAACACTACCGTCTTCAAGGACAAACCACCGACAAGCTGGAGCGTGGTCTTCGAAGAGACGACGCTGCCCGACGGCAAGAGCAACAAGGGCCGCGTGCAAGCCTTCGACGGCCCGATCTACATCGCCGACGCTGCGCTGTACCTGATGAAAAAGAACCCGGCGCTCGGCATCAAGGACCCCTACGAGCTGAACGAGGCGCAGTACAAGGCTGCGCTCGACCTGCTGCGCGGCCAGCGCAAGATCGTCGGCAAATACTGGCACGACGCTTTTGTACAGATCGACGATTTCACCAACGAAGGTGTCGTCGCTTCTTCGAGCTGGCAGTTCCAGGCCAACATCCTGAAGTCCAAGTCGCGCCCGATCGCCACCGTGGTGCCCACCGAAGGCGCCACCGGCTGGGCCGACAGCACGATGATGCACGTCGAGGCCAAGCACCCCAACTGCGCCTACATGTGGATGGAACATTCGCTCAACCCGAAGCTGCAGGGCGATCTGTCGGCCTGGTTCGGCTCGGTGCCGTCGGTACCTTCGGCCTGCAAGGGCAACAAGCTGCTTGGCGACGAAGGCTGCAAGCGCCAGGGTTACGACGACTTCGCGCGCATCTCGTTCTGGAAGACCCCGGTCTCGCAGTGCAAGAGCCAGAACAACGCCTGCGTGCCGTACCACAAGTGGGTGTCCGACTACATCGCCGTGCTCGGCGGTCGCTGAAGCGCTCTTGTTGACGCAGCTTCGTTGACGCCGCAGCGGCGGGTCGTCAACGGCGGGCCGCTGGCCATCGCGTTTGCAATTGCGGTGGCCGGCTTCAGCGTCGCCTTCACATCCGGATCACGCCAGCGCCCATGACCACCGCCGTCACGCTTGAAGATGTCTCGTGCACCTTTGGCGCGGGCGCTGCCGCCGTGCGCGCTGTCGTCGGCGTCAACCTGACGATCGAAGCGGGCGAGTTTTTTACCCTGCTCGGGCCGTCAGGCTCGGGCAAGACGACCTGCCTGCGCATGATCGGCGGCTTCACGCTGCCAACGGCCGGTCGCATCCTCATCGGCGGCCAGGAAGTCTCGATGCGCCCGCCTTATGCGCGGCCGGTGAATACGGTGTTCCAGGACTACGCGCTGTTCCCGCACATGAGCATTCGCGACAACGTCGCCTATGCGCTGATGGTGCGCGGCACACCCAAAGCCGAGCGCGAAAGGCGCGCTGACGAATTGCTCGAACTGGTGCGTCTGCCGGGTGTCGGCGCGCGCCGCCCGGCGCAGTTGTCGGGTGGCCAGCGCCAGCGCGTGGCGTTGGCGCGGGCGTTGATCTCCGAGCCGCAGGTGCTGTTGCTCGACGAGCCGCTGGGCGCGCTGGACCTCAAACTGCGCGAGCAGATGCAGACCGAACTGAAGGCGCTGCAGCGATCACTGGGCATCACGTTTTTGTTCATCACCCACGACCAGCATGAAGCGCTGTCGATGAGTGACCGCATTGGTGTCTTCAACCACGGCCGGCTCGAACAGGTCGGTACGCCACACGCGGTCTACAACGCACCGACGACGCGGTTTGTGGCGCAGTTTGTCGGCGCCGCGAATGTGCTCGACGGCAACGCGGCGATGCGCCTGACCGGGCTGCCGAGTGCGATGCTGCGGCCCGA
>JAYUSP010000017.1:0-2922 GCA_043755615.1 Betaproteobacteria bacterium | reverse complement strand
GCCACCAGGAAACGCCCCAGGTGAAGGCGTTGAGCAGCAGGGCCAGCGCAGCCAGGGTGGCCTTGCGGTCGAACATCGCGGCGGGTCGGGGAGCGGTTCGCCGAAAAGCTCAGTGCGGGTCAGCGCGGGCGATCGCCAGCAGGCGGTCGACCTCGTCGCGGTGCGTGATGCAATTGCTGCGGTGCCAGCGCTGGATGAGCCACATCGTGCCGGCGACGACGATGCCGAAGATCGTGATCGCGCCAAAGGCCGACATCCCGAGCTTGGTCATGCCGGTGTAGAACGCGCCGAGGCCGAGGATGCAGGCCTGCTCATTGAAGTTCTGCACCGCGATCGAGCGGCCGGCGCCCATCAGGTTGTGGCCGCGGTGCTGCAAGAGCGCGTTCATCGGCACGACAAGAAAACCGCCGATCGCACCGAGCAGGATCAGGAACGGCGCTGCAACCCAGACGTTGCTGATGAAATTCATCAAAATCACCGTCAGGCCCATCGCGATGCCGAGCGGGATCACACTGGTGGCGCGGTCCAGGCGCATCGCCACCGACGCCACGACCGCGCCGACCGCGGTGCCGACCGCGACCACGCCGACGAGTGCCGAAGCCTGCGTGGTGCCGTAACCCAGCGCGGCGGCGGCCCAGGCCAGCACGATGTAGCGCAGGTTGCCGCTGACGCCCCAGAACAGCGTCGTGGTGGCCAGCGAGATCTGGCCGAGTTTGTCGTTCCACAGGCGCGCGTTGCAGTGGCTGAAATCGCGCACCAGCGCGAGCGGGTTGCTGTCCATGCGCTGCAGCGGCGCTTCGGTGCGCGGGATGTAGAGGTTGAACACCGCTGCGACCACGTAGAGCAGCACGATCGCCGAGATCGCCGCTTCGGGTGCGGTATCGATGCCAAGGTCGAACATCGGCAGGTCGAAGCCGAGCAGCATCGTTGCCACTTGCTGCCCGACGAGTTGCCCGCCGAGCAGCACGCCGAGGATGATCGATGCGATCGTCAGGCCTTCAATCCAGCCGTTGGCCTTGACCAGTTGTGAAGTCGGCAGCAGCTCGGTCAGGATGCCGTACTTGGCCGGCGAATACGCCGCCGCGCCGAGACCGACGATGGCGTAAGACAAAAGCGGGTGCGTGCCGAATAGCATCATCAGGCAGCCGACGACCTTGATCGTGTTCGAGAAGAACATCACCTTGCCCTTGGGCACGGCGTCGGCAAAGGCGCCAACAAAAGGCGCAAGCACGACATAGAACAGCGCAAACATCGGCACCAGCGCAGCGCGTTGCCATTCGGCCGCGCCGCCGGTACGCAGCAACTCCACGGCGGCGACGAACAGCGCGTTGTCAGCCAGCGAGCTGAAAAACTGCGCCGACATGATGGTCGAGAAACCTTTTTTCATTCGCTGGCGAGGTCGGGCGCGCAAGCCGCGGATCGAAGGGCGCGCGGACGTCGCGGGTTTCTCCATGAGGGGCGAGAAGAGGCCGCCGCCGTGAGGCGGGCGACGCGGGTTATAGCATGTGGGCCCGGCGCTTCCACATTGCAAAACGCCCCCGAAGTGAGTGCCGCCAGGAGTTGACTTGCCACGCCCCATCGAAGCCCTGATCCACACCAGCGCCCTGGCCCACAACCTGGCGCGTGCCCGCGACGCGGCGCCCGATGCGCGCGTCTGGGCGGTCGTCAAAGCCAACGCCTACGGCCACGGCATCGAACGGGTCTTTGCCGGCCTGCGTGGCGCCGACGGCTTTGCGCTGCTCGATCTGGACGAAGCGGTGCGGCTGCGCGCGCTCGACTGGCGCGGCCCGATCGTGCTGCTCGAGGGTTGTTTCGAGGCGCGCGACCTGGAGCTGTGCTCTCGCCTGGAGCTGTGGCACGTCGTGCATCGCAACGACCAGATCGACTGGCTCGCGGCGCACAAGACGCACCGCCCGCACCGCGTCTTCTTGAAGATGAACAGCGGCATGAACCGGCTCGGCTTCAGGCCCGACGCCTTCCGCGCCGCCTGGGCGCGGCTGAACGCGCTGCCGCAGGTCGAGGAGATCACGCTGCTGACCCACTTTTCCGATGCCGACGGCGCTCGCGGCATCGCCCATCAGTTGGCGGTCTTCGAAGCCGCGACCCACGACCTGCAGGGCGAACGTTCACTGGCCAACAGCGCGGCCACGTTGCGCCATGCCGGCGTCAAGAGTGACTGGGTGCGCGCCGGCATCCTGACTTACGGCAGTGCGCCCGACTACCCCGAGCACGATATCGGCCACTGGCGCCTGCGCCCGGCGATGACGCTGCGCAGCCGGCTCATCGCCACGCAAGACCTTGGCCCCGGCGACACCGTAGGCTACGGCAGCAGCTTTACCGCGCCGGCGCCGATGCGCATCGGCATCGTCGCCTGCGGTTATGCCGATGGCTACCCGCGCCATTGCGGCACCGGCACGCCGCTGCTTGTCGACGGCGCGTTGGCACGCACCATCGGCCGCGTCTCGATGGACATGATCGCCGTCGACCTCAGCGCCGTTGCCCATGCCGGCATCGGCAGCGAGGTCACGCTGTGGGGCCAAGGGCCGCGCGGCACGACATTGGCGATCGACGCGGTGGCGCATGCCGCAGGCACGATCGGCTACGAGCTGATGTGCGCACTGGCGCAGCGCGTGCCAGTGCGGGTGGTGGAATGATCATCGCCGGGGCCCCGATCAACCCTGATGCGCGGCGTCGGCGCGCAGGGCACCATCGGGCCGGCCAAACAACCAACGGAGACCGCCTCATGGGCATTATCGGAACCATCGTCGTCGGCCTGATCGTCGGCGCACTCGCGCGTTTCCTGCTGCCGGGCGAGCAGAAGATGGGCTGGATCCTGACCGGCGTTTTGGGCGTCGCCGGATCAGTCGCCGCCGGTTTTATCGGCCAGGCGCTCGGCTGGTACCAGGCCGGCCAGGGCGCGGG
>JAYUSP010000016.1:0-2923 GCA_043755615.1 Betaproteobacteria bacterium | reverse complement strand
GCATCCGCGCCCCGGCCAGGTACAGCGGCACCGGCGGCCCGGGCACGTTGGAGATGACCACGTTGGCCAACTGCGGGATGCGGTCGGCGATGCGGGCGCGGCCATACAGCGCCGCCGCGGCCTCGATCAGCCAGGGCATGCCCAGCGACGGAAAGTCGGTCGGCAGGATGCTCTTGACGCTGCCCATCGAAGACTTCATTGCCGCGGTTGCGGCCTTCACATGCGCCAGGCGCTTGGCCGGGTCGGCGATGTTGGTGCCCAGGTTGATCAGGCTCATCGAGGCCTGGTTGTTGGCGGCGCTGTCGCCCTTTTCGCGCAGCGAGATCGGCACGGCGGCGATCATCGACTTGCGCGGCAGCGCATGGCGCTTGGCATAGAAGCGCCGCAGCGCCGTGCTGCACAGCATCAGCACCATGTCGTTGATGGTGGCGTCAAACAGCTTGCCTAGCGCCTTGAGTTCGGGCAGCGGCAAGCTCAGGCAGGCAAAGGCGCGGCCTTCGGTGACCGACACATTCAGCGCGGTGCGCGGCGCCAACGTCAGGTTGCTCACCCGCCCCGCCTTGCCGCCCAGCAGCGACGAGGCCGAAATCGCCTGCTTCGCCGCGTCCTTCAGCGTGCCCGCCGTCGAAGGCAGCGCCTTGATGATGCCGGCCACCTGCTGCACCTGGTTGCCCAACGCGCCGCGCAACATCTCCATCATGCCCAGGCTGAAGGTCTTGGTCCGCTTCGATGCGCGGGCCTCGATCTGGCGGCCCGTCGGCGCCGCGTCGAGAATCGCGTTCGCCAGCGCCACCGCCGCCTGCCCGTCGACCGCCGCATGGTGCAGTTGGGTGTACAGCGCCACCCGCTTGCGGCCGTTGGCCGCCGGCGCGAGGCCTTCGAAGACATGCATCTTCCACAACGGCCGTTTGCGGTCCAGCAACACCGGGTGCAGGCGGCCGACCTGGGCCTCGAGCTCGGCCACACCGCTGCCGGTCCTGGCCGACGGCGGCAGCTTGATCTCGACGATGTGCTTTTTGAGGTCGGGCTCGGCGTCCACCCAGGCCGGGTTGGCCAGGTTCAACGGCATCCACCACAGCTTGCGGCGCAGCACCGGCGCGAGAGGCAGGCGCAACTCGATGTGGCGGCGCAGGTCGCGCACGAACTTTCCCCTGTCACCCTCGGGCAACTCGAACAGGTGCAGCGCCCCCACATGCATCGGCATGGACGGCGTTTCGAGGTAGAGGAACGAGGCGTCGAGTCCCGAGAGCTGCTTCATGGGTTCTCCAGATGCTGCGGGCATGGTAACCATGGGCGGACCCGCCCGCGTCAAGTCGGCTGGCCGCGCCCCTCGGTGCCCGGCCGGCGCTGTTCACGCAGGCCCAGCCACTGGTTGAGCGCCAGCGCCACCAGCACCAGCGCCCCGCCCAGCGCCACGGCCAGCGTCGGCTGCTCGGCGGTGGCGAGCCAGACCCAGGCGATGCCGAAGACGCTTTCCAGCAGCGCCAGCAGCGCCAGTTCGGGGGCCGGCAGAACGCGCGCCGCGCGCACCGCCAGGATGCACGGGATGGCGAGCTGGAACACCCCCAGCAGGGCCAGCCAGGCGATGTCGTGCGGCGGTGCCTGCAAGGGCAATGACAGCGGCAAGGTCACGGCCGCCGACAGGGCCGCACCGATCAGCACGGCCGGCACCAGGTCGATGCGGCCCGCCGCGCGCTGCGACAGGTTCCAGTAGACGGCGCTGGCCAGGGGCACCAGCAGCGCCACGGCGGTGCCGACGAGCTGGCGCGGATCGCCATCGAAACCGCTTGCGTACATCCAGGCGATGCCGCACCCGGCCAGCGCAATCGCCACCCAGGTGCGGCGCGCGACCCGGTGGCCCAGCATGAAATGCGCCAGCACCGCGGTGAACAGCGGCGCCACGCTCATCGTGATCAGCACGTTGGCGGCGGTCGTCAGCGTCAGCGCAAGCATGAAGCTGGTGAACATCACGCCCCACATCAGGCCCGCGATCCAGAGCGCCCCGCCGCCTTGGGCAATCTGGCGCAGCGTGGTGCGGCCCCGCTTGAGGCCGAGGTACAGCGCCAGCGCCAGAAAATTGAACCCGCTGCGCCAGAACGTGAGCTCGAAACCGCGCGCCGATTCGAGCTGGCGCGTGACCACCGCGGCCATGCTCCACAGCAAGGTGACGAGCAGCATCGTGAGCACCGCGCGGCGGTGGCTCACGGCTCGGTCCTCGTCCGGCGGACCATGGCTCGGTCGACGGTGGCGGTGGCGGTGGCGGTCAAGCCTCGCGCGAGGCCTTCTTGCGGTCGTGTTCCTTCAGGTGCCGCTTGCGGATGCGGATCGACTTGGGCGTGATCTCGACCAACTCGTCATCGGCGATGAACTCCACCGCGTATTCGAGCGACAGGATGATCGGCGGCGTGATCTTGATCGCGTCTTCCTTGCCCGAGACGCGGAAGTTGGTGAGCTGCTTGCCGCGCACCGCGTTCACCACCAGGTCGTTGTCGCGGCTGTGGATGCCAACGATCATGCCTTCGTACAACGGGTCGCCGGCCTTGACGAACATGCGGCCGCGGTCGTCGAGCTTGCCGAGCGAATAGGTCACCGCCTCGCCGTCGTCCTGGCTGATGAGCACGCCGTTCTTGCGGCCAGCGATCTCGCCCTTGTAGGGCTCGTAGCTGTCGAAGATGTTGCTGATGAGTCCGGTCCCGCGGGTCAGGTTGAGGAACTCGTTCTGGAACCCGATCAGGCCGCGCGCCGGAATCTTGTATTCGAGCCGCACCCGGCCCATGCCGTCGGGTTCCATGTTGACGAGTTCGGCCTTGCGCTCGCCCAGCGCCTGCATCACCGCGCCCTGGTGCTGGTCTTCGACGTCGGCGGTCACCTGCTCGATCGGCTCGAGCCGCTCTTCGCCTTCGATCCGGAACACCACCCGCGG
>JAYUSP010000015.1:0-8739 GCA_043755615.1 Betaproteobacteria bacterium | reverse complement strand
CTTTTTTGGTGCGATGTTGATCCTGATGCTGCTGGGCTCGATCAACTACCAGTTGAACCTGGGCTATGTGCTGACCTTCCTGCTCGCCGGCTGCGGCCTGGTGTCGATGCACATGACCCATTCGACACTCAAAGGTCTGACGCTTCACCTGAGGCCGCTGCAGCCAGCCTTTGCCGGCGATGTGGCGCCGATCGAGATCGTCATCACCAACCCCGGCGGCACGCGGCACGGCATCGGCGTGGCCTTCCACGAGCGCATCGGCGTCAAGCGCAGCCATGCCTGGACCGATGCGCCGGCACAGGGCCAGGTCAGTGCGCAGTTGTCGCTGGTGCCGGCCCATCGCGGCTGGCACCCGGTGCCGACGATCATTGCCGAAACGAGGTTTCCGCTCGGCCTGTTTCGGGCCTGGACACTTTGGCGGCCATCCGCCCGGCTGCTCGCCTACCCGCAGCCCGAGCGCCCTGCCGCGCCGCTGCCGGGCAGCCGCCCGACACGTGGCGAAGCGCCGCAATCAAGACGTGCGCAAGGCGGCGAACTCGAAGGCGTGCGCGCCTGGCGCCGCGGCGACACGCTGCGCCAGGTGTTGTGGAAAAAAGTCGCCAAGACCGGCGAGTTGATCAGCCGCGAAACGAGCAGCACGGTAAGCGCCGAGCTGTGGCTCGACTGGCATGCCGCGCGGCCGCCCTCGGGTGACAACGAGGCGCGGCTGTCGCGCTTGACGGCCTGGGTGCTGTTGGCTGAGCGCGCCGGCAGCGTCTACGGCCTGGCGCTGCCCGGGCGCGAGTTTGCGCCGGCCCAAGGCGACGCTCACCGGCGCCGGATTCTTGAGGCCTTGGCGTTGTGGGGCTGAGCTTGACATCGTTGATGCCGGCCTGGCCGGGCTGGCGGCATCTGCCGCGCGATGCCCGCGACACCTTGTTCCAGCTCGCCGTCGTCGGCTGGACCGTGACGCCGCATCTGCTGCGGCTGCCGCTGTGGTGCAGCGTTGTCGTCGGCGGGCTGCTGCTGTGGCGCGCGCGGCTGGCGCTGGCGAACGCGCCGCTGCCCAGCCGCTGGCTCGTCGCGGTGGTGTTGGCCGTCTCCGCCGGCCTGACCTGGTGGAGCGAACGCACCCTGTTCGGCAAGGAAGCCGGCGTCACGATGCTCGTCGTGCTGATGGCGCTGAAGATGCTCGAGCTGCGCGCGCGGCGCGATACGCTGGTGGTTTTTTTCCTCGGCTTCTTCATCGTGCTCACGCACTTCCTGTACTCACAGAGCCTGTTCATCGCGCTGGCCACGCTGGTTTCGGTCTGGGGGCTGCTGACCGCGCTGGTGCTCGCGCACATGCCGGTCGGCCGGCCCGACCTGCGCCGCGCAGGTGCGGTCTCGGCACGCGCTGCGCTGTTCGGCGCGCCGTTGATGATCGTGCTGTTTTTGCTTTTTCCCCGCATCGCGCCGCTGTGGGGGCTGCCGCAGGACGCCGCCGGGCGCACCGGCCTGTCGGGCACGCTGCGCATGGGCGGTGTGGCATCGGTCGCCAACGACGAATCGGTGGCCATGCGCTTGCAGTTTTTTGGCCGACCGCCGCCGCCGCAGGCGATGTACTTTCGCGGCCCGGTGTTGTCCAACTTTGACGGCCGCGAGTGGACGCGCCTGGTGCCCGGGTTCCCGCCGGTCTTTCGCGCCCGGCCCGAGTTGCAGTTGCTTGGCAACCCGCTGCGCTACGAAGTCACGATCGAGCCGAGCCGGCTGAACCTGCTGCCGCTGCTCGAGCTGACACCCGACCGGCCCGACAGCGCGCCGCAGCTCAGCGAGTTCAGCGCCACCCTGCGGGCCGACCTGCAATGGCAGACCTCCCTGCCCGTCACCGAGCGTCTGCGCTTCGAGGCCCAGGCCTGGCCGCTGTACCGCCACGGCCCACGCACGCCGACGCTGGCCTTGCGCGACCATGTCCGGCTGCCGGCGGGCTACAACCCGCGCACGATGGCCTGGGCCGCGACGCTGCAACGCCAGCTGGAAATCAACCAGGCGGCGCAGCCGGATGCGCGCACGCTGGCGGCCGAGGTGATGCGCCATATCGGCAGCGCAGGATTCAGCTACACGCTCGAGCCGGGCACTTATGGCCGCGACGCCGTCGATGAATTCTGGTTCGACCGCAAGCTCGGTTTCTGCGAACACTTTGCCGCCGCCTTTGTGGTGATCATGCGTGCGATGGACGTGCCGGCGCGCATCGTCACTGGCTACCAGGGGACCGATGCCGACCCGGTCGACGGCTACTGGATCGTGCGTCAGAGCAATGCCCACGCCTGGGCCGAATATTGGCAGGCAGGCGAAGGCTGGGTGCGCGCCGACCCGACCGGAGCCGTCGCCCCCGACCGCATCAACCGCGGGCGCAGCCTGGTGAGCGACCCCGGCTTTGTCGCGCAGGCGATGCAGCGGCTGAATCCGCAACTGATGGCCAGCATGCGCGCGTTCTGGGAGCGCATGGACAACCGCTGGAACCAGTGGGTGCTGAACTACTCGCGTGGCAAGCAGTTCAGCCTGATGAAACAACTCGGCTTCGATGCGCCAAGCTGGACCGACCTGGCCTACCTGCTGATCGGCCTGCTCTGCACCACCAGCCTGGCCGGCGCGCTGTGGGCGCTGTGGGACCGGCATCGCATCGACCCCTGGCAGCGTTTGCAGCAGCGGGTGCAACGGCGCATGCTGACACTCGGCGTCGCGGTGCAAGCCAGCGACGGCCCGCGGCGGCGCGCCGAGCTGTTGCGCTTGCAGCTCGGTGAACCCGCCGCCGCCGCGGCGCAGGCGCTGGATGCGCTCGACCGCGCCCGTTATGGCCGCAGCGGCCGCGCCAAGGTCGACCGTTCGTGGTGGCCGGGTTTCGTGGCCGCGACGCAGACGCTGACCGCTTGGCGATGAGCTGCATGACCCGCAAGACATGGCGGCTGGCGGCCACCACGACGGCGATCGCGGTGGCCTTCGGCCTGGGTGCGGCAGCGGCGCAGCCGACACATGGCAACGCACCGATCAACAAGCCGATCAACAAACCGGACAACAAACCGGACGACAAGCCGGACAACAAGCGCCGCGGCAAGCACAAACGCGCGACCTCAACGGCAAAGTTGGCCAGCCCGGCGCCCACCGAGGGCCCGGCCTACGGCGCGCGTGCCGATTTGCTGGCGTTTGCACAAGAGGTCACGCAGCGCCACGGCTTCGAGCCCGACTGGGCTGCCCGGCATCTTGGCCGCGCCCACAAGCTGGCGGCGGTGCAGCGTCTGTTGATGCCACCGCCAGCGGGCACGGCCAAGAACTGGGCTGCCTACCGGGCGCGTTTTGTCGAGCCGCAACGCGTCGATGCAGGCGTGCAGTTCTGGCGTGCCAACGCAGCCTGGCTGGCGCGCGCCGAAGAACGTTTTGGCGTGCCCGCCGAAGTCGTCGTCGGTATCGTCGGTGTCGAGACTTTTTATGGCCGCGTGATGGGCAACTTTCGCCTCATCGATGCGCTCGCCACCCTGAGTTTCGACTTCCCCAAGGGCCGCAGCGACCGCAGCGAATTTTTCCGCGGCGAGCTCGAGGAGTTGCTGGTGCTGGCGCGCCGCGAACAGATCGATCCGGCCTCGCTGCGCGGCTCGTTTGCCGGTGCGATGGGGCTGCCGCAGTTCATGCCCGGCAGCGTCAACCGGCATGCGCTGGACTTCGACGAAGACGGCCACATCGACCTGCACCGCAACACGGCGGATGTCATCGGCAGCGTCGCACGCTACTTGGCCGAACATGGTTGGCAGCGTGGCCAGCCGACCCATTTTTCGGTGTTGGTGCCGGTGGACAGCGCCGACCGCGCCCACCTGCTCGCCCCGGACATCTTGCCCACCTTCAGCGTCAGCCAGTTTTTGCAGCGCGGTGCCGAGCTCGATGCCGATGCGCGTGCCCATCCGGGCTTGCTGGCGCTGGTCGAGTTGCAGAACGGCGCCGCGGCGCCGAGCTTCGTCGCCGGCACCGCCAACTTCTACGCCGTGACGCGCTACAACCGGTCGAGTTACTACGCGATGGCGGTCATCGACCTCGGCCGCGCGGTGGCGCTGGCGCACGGCAGTCGTTAGTCCATCCGCTCAGGGGCTGGCCAGGCGCTCGTCGCTCGCGCCACGCACGCGGAATGCCGTCGAAGACTTGGCCCGAAGCGACTCAGCACTGAGTCAGGCGAATATGCGCATCGAATAGTCGATCGCGTGCACGTCCTTCGTGATCTTGCCGGTGGAGATGCGGTCGACGCCGGTGGCGGCGATCTCGCGCACGCTGGCCAGGTCGACACCGCCGGAGACTTCGAGCCAGGCGCGGCCGGCGTTGATGACACAGGCACGGCGCATGTCGGCGCGCGAAAAGTCGTCGATCAGCACGCTCGTCGCACCGGCGTCGAGCGCCTGCTCGAGTTCGCTCAATGTCTCGACTTCGATCTGCACCGTGACGCCCGCATTCAAGGCCCGCGCCGCCTGCATCGCAGCGGGTATGCCGCCGGCGGCGGCGATGTGGTTTTCCTTGATCAGGATGCCATGCCACAGCGCCAGCCGCTGGTTGGCGCCGCCGCCGATGCGCACCGCGTATTTCTGCGCCTGGCGCAGGCCCGGAAGGGTCTTGCGGGTGTCCAGAATCAGGCAGCCGCGCGGGTTGGGCGACACCCCGACAATCGCATCGACATAGGCGCGCGTGACCGTCGCCACGCCGGACAGCAGTTGCAGGAAATTCAGCGCCGGCCGCTCGGCACTGAGCAGCGCTCGGGCATCCCCTGTGATCGTGCAGACGACGGTATCGGCCGCGACCGATGCCCCTTCAGCCACCTGCCAATGCACCTGTGCGTTAGCGTCGAGAGCGTGCACGCAGGCGTCGAACCAGTCGCGCCCACACAGCACGGCGGCTTCCTTGGCGGTGACACGCGCCTGGACGCGCCGGCCGGCCGGCACGAGTTGGGCGGTCCAGTCGCCGTGGCCGATATCTTCGATCAACGCATCGCGCACATTGCGCTCGCGGGCTGCTTGAAGGTCTTCGTTGTGATCGAACATGCTCTTGCCTTGATTGGAGATCAAGCCGCCATCGGCACCAGGAAGTCGCGACTGATGCCAACGCCGAGTTCGTTGACGCGGTCGAGAAACTGGGTCAGGTAGGCGTGCAGGCCGGTCTGCAGGATCTCGTCGATGCGACCGTATTTCAGGTCCGACTGCAATCGCCCGGCGCGGCGCAGGGTCTCGCCGCTGTGCTGGTTGGCGACATGGTGCAGGTTGGCCACGACCTCGTTGAGGCAGGCCGCCAGCGAGCGGGGCATATCGGGGCGCAGGATCAACAACTCCGCCACCTTCTCGGGCTGGATCACGTTGCGGTAGACCTTGCGGTAGATCTCGAAACCCGACACCGAACGCAGGATCGCACTCCAGTGATAAAAGTCGACTTCCTGCGTTTCCTTGGCATTGCCAGGGCCGAAAAATTCACCCGCGGTCAGCGCGGCGTATTTGACGTCGAGCAATCGCGCGGTGTTGTCGGCACGCTCCAGAAAAGTGCCGATGCGGATGAAATGCAGCGCCTCGTCTTGCAGCATCGTGCCCACCGTGACGCCGCGGCTCAAGTGCGAGCGGAATTTGACCCATTCGAAAAACTCGCCCGGGTCGCGTTCGAAGGCACCGCCCTTGAGCAGCCGGTTGAATTCGAGCCAGGTCTGGTTCTGGGTTTCCCAGACCTCGGTCGTCAACGCGCCGCGCACCGCACGCGCGTTTTCGCGCGCCGCGCGCAGGCAGGCCCAGATGCTCGACGGGTTGCCTTCGTCAGCGACCATGAAGTCCATCACGCCGCGGGCGTCCACCTCGGCGTGGTCTTTGCCGTAGGCCGCGGTGAGTTCGGAGATCGACAGCAGCCCGCGCCAGCCCTGCTCGGCCATAGCGGCCGATTGCGGCAGCAGCGAGGTCTGGTAACTCACATCCAACATGCGGGCGGTGTTTTCGGCCCGCTCCATGTAGCGACTCATCCAGAAAAGATGGTCAGCGGTTCTAGACAGCATGGGACACCTCCCGCGAGCCAAAAACACCGCCGCGCGCTATCGCGCGCCGCAGCATTTTGGCTTCGCCACGAGCGCTTTGCGCTCGAGCGGCCCGCTCCATGTAGCGACTCATCCAGAAAAGATGGTCAGCGGTTCTAGACAGCATGGTGATTTCTCCCTTCAACCCTCAAGGATCCAGGTGTCCTTGGTGCCGCCACCCTGCGAAGAGTTGACGACGAGCGAACCTTCTTTGAGCGCGACGCGGGTCAGGCCACCGGGCACCGTCTGCACCGTCTTGCCCGACAGCACATAGGGCCGCAGGTCGATGTGGCGCGGCGCGATGCCGGCGTCGACGAAGGTCGGGCAGGTCGACAGGCTCAGCGTCGGCTGCGCGATGTAGTTGCGCGGGTTGGCCTTGAGCACCGCGCGGAACTCCTCGATCTCGGCTTTGCTCGCTGCCGGGCCGACGAGCATGCCGTAGCCGCCAGCGCCATGGACCTCCTTGACGACCAGTTCGTGCAAGTGATCGAGCACATATTTCAAGTCATCGGGGTCGCGGCACAGGTGCGTCGGCACATTCTTCAGGATCGGCTTTTCACTGAGGTAGAACTCGATCATCTTCGGCACATACGGATAGATGCTCTTGTCGTCGGCGATGCCGGTGCCGATGGCGTTACACAGGGTCACGTTGCCGCGCCGGTAGACGTCCAGGATGCCCGCGCAGCCGAGCGTGGAGTCGGAGCGAAAGACCTGCGGGTCGAGAAAATCGTCATCGACGCGGCGGTAGATCACATCCACGCGCTTCGGGCCCTGCGTCGTGCGCATGTACACAAAGGCATCACGCACAAAAAGATCCTGGCCTTCGACCAGCTCGATGCCCATCTGCTGCGCCAGAAAAGCATGTTCGAAATACGCGCTGTTGTACATGCCCGGCGTGAGCACGACCACCGCCGGCTCGTTGACCCCCGCCGGCGCCACCGCGCGCAAGGTCTCGAGCAGCAGGTCGGGGTAATGCGCCACCGGCGCGACGCGGTGGTTGCTGAACAGGTCGGGGAAAAGCCGCATCATCATCTTGCGGTTCTCGAGCATGTAGCTCACGCCGCTGGGCACCCGCAGGTTGTCTTCGAGCACGTAGTAGGTGCCGCTGCCGTCGGCATTGCCGGCACGCACGATGTCGACGCCAGCGATGTGTGAATAGACGCCGCCGGGCACGTTGACGCCTGCCATCTCGGGCCGGTACTGCGCATTGTTGAGCACCTGCTCGGCGGGCACGACGGCGGCCTTGAGGATTTCCTGGCCGTGGTAGACATCGTCGATGAAGCGGTTCAGCGCCGTCACGCGCTGGCACAGGCCGGCTTCCAGCTCGCGCCACTCCTGTTTCGGGATCACGCGCGGGATCAGGTCGAACGGGATCAGGCGTTCGGTGCCTTGGTTGCCCAAGCTCGCGTCTTCATCCTTCGCACCATAGACAGCAAACGTGATGCCGACGCGGCGGAAGATGACTTCGGCCTCGTCGCGCCGCGCGCGCATCACTTCGTGCGGCTGCGCCGCCAGCCAGCGGGCGTAGGCGCGGTAGTGCTCTCGCGCGGCGAGCTCATCCGCGCCGTCAGCACTGCCGGCGGGACGCATTTCGTCGAAGGCAAATTTCATCGCTCGCTCCTTGGCACTCTCAGGCTTGCAATCTCTGCGCCGGGCTCAGAGTGTGAGAGGCAATCCCATGGGCCCGCGCCGGGGTGGCCAAGGGCCCTGAGCAAGGCGCAGCGCGCAGCCCGGACTCACGTCCGGGCAAGCGATGCAACGCCGCGCAGGGCCCTTGGGTACCCCGGCCCTTCGGGTAAGCCGCCGGCACAGCCTCACTCTGCGTTGCAAATGCTCGTCGGGACCAAGCCCCGACTGCGCTTTGCGCCTTGATTGAGGCTGCTCCGGGGGTTTACGCGGGCTCATGGGATTGCCTCTCACACTCTCAGCAGCCGCGTCGTCACCGCCACCGCCAGCGCATGTTTGCCGCCACCGCGGATGACCCCGCGCAGCGGCACGACATCACCATAGTCGCGGCCGACGGCGACGCGGACATGGTCGGTGCCCGGGATCACATCGTTGGTCGGGTCGAGGTCGAGCCAGCCGTCGGCCGGCACACCCGGCGTCTGCGGCGCCCAGATTTGCGCCCAGGCGTGCGATGCATCCGCGCCGGCCATCGCGTGGCCGTCGTCGCTGCTGTGTGTGAGCAGATAGCCGCTGACATAACGCGCCGGCAGGCCGAGCATGCGCAGGCAACCCAGCATCACATGCGCAAAGTCCTGGCAGACCCCCGTGCGCTGCAAAAATGCCTGCTCCAGCGGGGTGTCGATATCGGTGCTGCGGCTGCGGTAGGTAAATCCACCGTAGACGCGGTGCATGAGGTCGATCGCCGCCAATGCGATCGGCGCGGCGGCCGTGAACGACGGCGCGATGAACTCGCGCAGCGCGGCCAGCCGCGGCACATAGGGCGATGGCTGGACAAATTCGACGGCCCCGTCGAACCCCTGCCGCGCGACATAACGCAGGCGGTCGCGCACCGTCTCCCAGGCCGGCGAGCGCGCCGCGTCGAGCAGCGCAAAACGGGGCGCCACCCGCACCCGGCTGCTCGATCGCACGAGCAGATGTTCGTGCGGCTGCGAGATCGTGAAATGGCTGCACGCATTGCCGAAGACATCACCGCCGTCGTGCAGCTGGTTCGGCCGCGGCGTCACGCTCAGGTCGAA
>JAYUSP010000014.1:0-2927 GCA_043755615.1 Betaproteobacteria bacterium | reverse complement strand
CGCCCCGGGTCGCCCGGTGGCTGCCGCCGATCAGGCGCAGCAGCGTCGTCTTGCCACAGCCCGAGCCGCCAATGATCGCCGTGACCTTGCCCCGCGCGAAACGCAGGCTCACGTCGTTCAGGATCAGCCGGCTGGGGTCATAGCCAAAACTGACATGGTCGATCTCGATCAGGGATTCAGACGTCAAGAAGCTCGCCGCAGTCCGACAGAAAGACCCCGCCGGGGTGGCGGGGTGCTGCGAATCATTCTCGCATGAGACGCTAGGGGTTTGCCCCCAGACCGGCCGGCGGGCTCATGAGCAAACGTTGCTTGGTCACTTTGCTCATCCCCCTTGGGGGGCGGCGGCAACGCCGCCTGGGGGCGCTCTCAAGCGGATGTGGCTTTGCCACTTTGCTTGATTCCCACCGGGGACGGCCGGCTTGCAGCCGGCCTGGGGGCGTTCATGCAGCGTGGAAGTTGCCGTGAAAGCCGTACGGCAATGCATAGGGCAGCGCGGCGCTGGCCAGCGGCCCGTCGGCGAGGTGCTGCATCTCGAACAACTGCAGGACAGTCACACCCCGCCGGCCATCGAACATCGTCGCCAGCAGCCAGGCGTCGGCCTCACCGCTGCGGCCGGGCTTGGGCACGACCACCGCCTCTTCGGCTGCGCCCAGATCGCCGTGGTCCCAGCGTTGCAAACGCCCGGACTCGAGATCGCGCACTTGCAGGCCATGGTCGAACAAAGACCGTCTGCGCCACGACGCCACGCTGACCAGGTAGCGGGCGCGGCGACCGACAAACATCGGGTGCACCCGCGGGAATTCGCCTTCGTCGCCAAAGACTTCGCGCTCGACCCGACCGCTGGCCATGTCCAGCACCACGCGCACGGTCTGCGTGCGCGACGCAGGCGCGACCCGGCCTTCCATCATCGCCACTGCCGCGTCGACCAGAAATTCGCCGCCCGGGCTGCCCATGTAGCTCATCTCGATGCGGCCGTCTGCGCGCTCGAAGGCGTTGCCAACGTGGAAGACCATCTCGGCTGGCAACTCAAACACCCGCTGCTTGCTGACGTCGTGTTTGGCCACCACCAGGATGCGCAACGCGTCGCGGGCATCAAAGCTGATCGGCGACCCCGGGCTCCAGCGCACCGGCGGCAGCGGAATCACAAACCAGCGATCGGTGACCGCGGCGTCGTGCACCATGCCCGACCGCACCGGCAGGCTGCCGACCTGCGCCTGCGCGACCCGGCCAGTCGCGTCGATCTGGTACATCACCAGGCGTTGACCGGCGATGCCGAAGTTCCACAGCGTGCCTTTGGCGTCGAGCTTGGGGTGCGCCGAAAACGGCATCTGCTCCCAACCCGGCTGCCAGGTCACCGGGCCCTGCGTGCCGAGCGAGTCGGGGTCGAGCCCATACGCCGAGCCGCCTTCCCACAGCGCCAGCAAGCGGCCACCATGTTCGATGGCATTCGTATTCGCGACGTTGAAGCTGTCGGGGCCGGAGATCGGCACGCCCGGCGCCGGGCGGCCGTTGAAGCTGGGGTACATCAGCCGACCGGCCTGCGCTTCGATCTTCAGCTTGGTGGTTTGCACCAACCGGCCGCGGTGGGCAATACGAGCGCCGTCGATGCGGAACTGCTGCACCATGCCGTCGCCCTCGAACCAATGGCCGATGCGCTGGCCACCGCGCGCCAACAAGGCCGGGCCGTTGCGCAGGAAACGACCGCGCAGCTCGGCGGGCCAGCGGCCGCTGACCACCAGGCGCTCGCAGTCGAGGTCGCCACTGATACCGGCCAGCGGCGCCAGCAAGGGCTGGCCGGCGATATTCGCGGCGAAGGTGTCGATCGAGACGCCGGCCTGCGACGACGCGGCACAAGGGGCCACCGCAGCCGCCGCGGCAGCTTGAAGAAATCCACGCCGGTGCATCACCGCGACCTCACTGGGACAGGGCGAATTGCACCGCCGCCGGGCCGGCCGCGGCCAGCGTCACGCGCAGGCGCGCCCAGCTCGGCACGCCGAAGCCGATGCCTTCACCCGAGCCACCAAACGGTTCGGTCGGAATGCCCATCGGATTGGTGTCGAGACGCTGGTTGAGGTTCAGGTCCTGATAGGCCATGACCGCGATTTCGAGCGCTTCGGTGCCACACAGCGGCACCCGCACTGTCGCCTCGCCGGCCGGCACACGAACCGCCAGCGCCGGGCGCTTGAGGAAGGAATCTTCGTTGGTGTAGACGGCCACCATCACCGGGCCGGCGCCAGTGCGCACGTTGGTGATGTCGATCGTGCGCTCGCAAGCGGTGGCCGCCAGCGGCGCGGCCAGCGTCGTAGCCAGGGCAGCGGCAAGGATCAGTGCTTTTTTCATCCGGAACTCCATCGGTTGCATGTCGATGGAGTCACTGTAGGCAACGGCCCGCGCCCCGGCGAGCGGCCTGCGACGAAACGACGCCCGGCGGCGTGAAACGTCGGCGCGGCGCAGCGAGCCCGTGGCGAAACCTGCCTGGCGCGGGCCGAAACTGGTCGATACGGGTCAGTGCCGCCCAGCCCGGCTCAGCGCGGCAGCGCGCTCGCCCCCATCAAAAATTCATCCACCGCGCGCGCCGCCTGGCGGCCTTCGCGGATCGCCCAGACGACCAGGCTCTGGCCGCGGCGCATATCGCCGGCGGCAAAAACCTTCGGGACATTGGTCGCGTAGCCGCCCGTGAAATCGGTGCTCGCCCTGGCATTGCCACGGGGGTCGCGCTGCACGCCAAAAGCGTCGAGCACCGACGCCACCGGCGCGGTGAAGCCCATTGCCAGCAGCACCAGGTCGGCCTGGTGGACTTCTTCGCTGCCCGGTACTTCGACCATCTTGCCGCCCTGCCACTGCACCTGTACGGTTTTCAGCGCCACCACGCGGCCCTTGTCCTTGCCGGTGCCGGCGATGAGCTCCTTGGTCGCGATCGCAAATTC
>JAYUSP010000013.1:0-2930 GCA_043755615.1 Betaproteobacteria bacterium | reverse complement strand
GAGGCCCAACGAAGGCTGCCAGGCCGCGGCTGGCTGCGCCGTCGATGCGGTGAATGCAAGGGGTGCGCCCGCCGAGTTGGTCAGCATCGAACCACCCGCCACTGTCGCTGCCCCGGCTGCCCGGCTCGGTGCCAGCGCCTCGATCACCGCGCGCTGCACCGCCTGGTGCAAGGCGCGGTTGTCACGAAAACGCACCTCGATTTTTGTCGGATGCACATTCACATCGACCAGCTCCGGCGCGATCTGCAAGAACAGCGTGTACGCCGGCTGGCGGCTGCCGTGCAACTGGTCTTCATACGCCGCGCGCACGGCATGCGACACCAGGCGGTCGCGCACAAAACGGCCGTTGACAAAAAGGTACTGCTGGTCGGCGCGCGTGCGTGCCGCCTCGGGCTGGCCAGCACGGCCGTGCAGTTGCAGAGGGCCGAGCGTGGTGTTGACTTCGCGGCTGGCTGCGATGAATTCAGCCCCGAGCACATCGGCCAGGCGCATCGCCGCGCTGCCGGCGCGCCATTGCACGACCAGCCGGCCTTCGTGCCAGACCACAAAGCTCACATCCGGCCGCGCCAACGCGTGGCGCCGAACGGCCTCGACACAGTGGGCGAGTTCGGTGGCATCGGTCTTCAGGAACTTACGCCGCGCCGGGGTCGAGAAAAATAGTTCGCGCACCTCGACAGTCGTGCCGACCGCACGCGCCGCGGCTTGCAGCTCGCCGCTGCGTGCGTCGAGTTTGGTCGCGTGTGATGCCACCGCAGTGCGGCTGGTGATCGAGACATCGGCGACGCTGGCGATCGCGGCCAGCGCCTCGCCGCGAAAGCCCATCGTCGCCACCTGTTCCAGGTCGGCCAGGCTGCCGATCTTGCTCGTGGCGTGGCGCTTCAGCGCCAGCGGCAATTCATCGACGGGAATGCCCACGCCGTCGTCTTCGACCACGATCGCGCGCACGCCACCGGCGGCCAGGCGCAGCGTGATCGTGGCCGCGCCGGCGTCGAGCGCGTTGTCGACCAGCTCACGCACCACCGAGGCCGGCCGTTCGACGACTTCGCCGGCCGCGATCTGGCTCACCAGTTCGTCAGGCAGTTCACGGATCGGGCGGCGGGGCTTGTAGCCTGGAGCCAGCAGCGGGGCGTTCATCACGCTGATTGTAGGAAGTGCCAGGGATAATCCCGGCGCATGGACATCGTCGCTTCTTTATTCGACTTCATCCTGCATGTCGACAAGCACCTGCAGGCGTTCGTCACGAGCTATGGGCTTTGGGTCTACGCGCTGCTGTTTGCGATCATCTTTGTCGAGACCGGGTTGGTCGTGATGCCCTTCCTGCCGGGGGACTCGCTGCTCTTTGTCGTCGGCGCGCTGTGTGGTGTCGGGCTGATGAGCCTGCCGCTGTCCATCGGCCTGCTGTGGGCCGCGGCGGTGCTGGGCAACCAGACCAACTACGCCATCGGCAGGCGCATCGGGCCGCGGGTTTTTCAATGGGAAGACTCGCGCTGGTTCAACAAACGCGCCTTCGAGCAGGCGCATGCCTTTTACGAACGCTACGGCGGCGTGACGCTCGTTGCCGCGCGCTTCATGCCGTTCTTGCGCACGTTTGCGCCTTTTGTCGCCGGCGTGGCGCAGATGACGCGGAGCAAGTTCACCTTCTACGACATCACCGGCGGCGGCCTCTGGGTCGGCAGCCTGGTGGTCATCGGCTACCTCTTTGGCAACCTGCCGATCGTGAAGCAGAACTTCAGCCTCATCGTCTGGCTGATGATCATCGTGCCCGGCGTGCTGGCGCTCTTCGGCGCGTGGCGGGCGAGGCGGGCGGGTGCGGCGGCGGGCTGATTGGGATTGGCATTCGATCGCCGATGAACGCGCCAGCGCTGGAGGCCCTCTGACTCTCATTTCGGCCGTTGACGCGATTCTCGATGGACGTTGGATGCAGCGCCGATAGCGGCCGCTATCTGGTCCTCGCAGCCGGGATTCGGGTGGCCGGCTTCGTTTGTGGAATTCTTACGCATTGCGTCGGGCCAGCCCCGCGTCGACTCTGCACGCTTTGATGCCCGAACGCGCGGCTGCGCGCGCGCCGGGGTGCGTTCAGATCGACCAATGCCGCGCCAGCGGCGGGTTTTTTTGCGATGTAGCGCCGGATGCCCAGCGCCAGCGCATCGACCAGTTCGGCCTGGTAGTCGGGGTCGCGCAGGCGGGCCTGCGAGGCCGCGGTCGCGCCAAGAAGGCCCGCACTGTCCGGCCGCCGACCACGCACGTGGCCACAGCGCCGCGAAAGGTGTGGTGCTGAGACATGACCTATCTGCCGGCCACGGTGATCGGCATGTGGTTCCACCTGCACCTGATCCTGGACGTGTACAGCCGCAAGATCGTCGGCTGGGAGGTGCACGTCACCGACGACTCGGTACACGCTGCGCACCTGGTGCGCCGCACGGCGCTGGCCGAGGGTATCGCCACGATGCCGACCAGGCCCGTGCTGCACGGCGACAACGGCGCCACGCTGAAGGCCACCACGGTATTGGCGATGCTGTACTGGCTGGGCGTCAAGCCGTCGTACTCGGGGCCCAGCGTGAGCGACGAAAACGAGGTCTACGGCATCTACGCCTTCGGCGCGGGCTGGCAGCAGACCCCACACTTCGCGATCACGCCCGCGCAGATCGCCAGCATCACCGGGGTCGGCATCGACGCCGACCGCCGGCAGCGCTGGCCTTGGCCTGATGCGCGCGCGCCAAAGGGGCTGACGGTCTACTCCGCTGCTGCAATCTCGACGATCGTCTCGCCGTCCGCCAACAGCTGCAGCGCGGCCGCGAAGTGAGTCTCGAAGATGCGCTCCAAGTTCGCGTTTGTCGTGTTGCCGCAAGTCACCCAGACGATCTGCGGCGGTGCGCCGTGCCGGTGCACGAGTTCGACGAAGTCGCTGTCCTTGGTGATCACGATCGATG
>JAYUSP010000012.1:0-8779 GCA_043755615.1 Betaproteobacteria bacterium | reverse complement strand
GTCTCGCTCGGTGTTTCGTCGATTTCCTTTTGCCCGATGCTGCCCGCGTGCACATAGGTTTCGTGCGTCAGGTCCATCAGGTTGTCGATCATCAGCCGATAGTCGCAGCCGATGTGAAAGAGGCCGCCGCCGTAGGCCCATTCGGGGTTGTCGGCCCAAAACAATGCCGGGATAACGGCCGCGTCGGCCTGCGCCACATCACCCGGCCAGACCCAGACAAAACCATGCCGCTCGATCACCGGATAGGCGCGGATCGGGCGGAAGCTCTGTACTCGCTGGCCCGGCATGGCCACGGTCTTGCCGTCACAACCCATCTCCAGCCCGTGATAGCCGCAGACCAGATTGCCTTCGATGACCCGCCCCAGCGACAGCGGCGAGCCACGGTGCGGGCAGAAGTCTTCGAGCGCGGCAACCCGGCCTTGCGCGCCGCGGTAGAGCACCAGCGCCTGCCCGCAGACCATGCGGCCGAGCGGCTTGGCGTCGACTTCCTGCGGCGTGCAGGCCACGTACCAGGCGTTGAGCGGAAACATGGATCAGCGCCCTGGCACGCTGGCGCCCGGAGTTGTGACAGCGGCAATTTGGCCCAAGCCGAGCAAGCGCATCGCGTTGTCTTTCAGGATCATCGGCTTGACCTTGTCCTTGAATCCCGCCTCCTGGAAGTCCGCCATCCAGCGCTCGGGCGTGATCAGCGGGTAATCACTGCCAAAGAGCATGCGGTCCTTGAGCAAGGTGTTGGCGTACTGCACCAACTGCGGCGGAAAATATTTCGGGCTCCAACCCGAGAGGTCGATCCACACGTTGGGCTTGTGCAGCGCCAGCGACAGCGCCTCGTCCTGCCAGGGCCAGCTCGGGTGGGCGATGACGATCTGGATATCGGGGAAGGCGATCGCGACATCTTCGAGCAGCATCGGGTTGCTGTTCTGCAAGCGCAAGCCGCCGCCACAACGCATGCCGCTGCCGATGCCCGAATGGCCGCTGTGAAAGATCGCCGGCAACTTGTATTCGGCAATCACTTCGTAGATCGGCCAGGCCATCCGGTCGGCGGGCAAAAAACCCTGCACCGTGGGGTGGAACTTGAAACCCTTGACCCCATGCTCGTCGATCAGCCGGCGGGCTTCGCGCGCGCCCATCTTGCCTTTGTGCGGGTCGATGCTCGCAAAGGCAATCATCATGTCGGCGTTCTTTTTTGCGGCTTCGGCGATCTCTTCATTCGGGATGCGCTTGCGGCCGAGCTGCGCTTCACTGTCGACCGTGAACATCACGAGGCCGATCTTTCTCTCGCGGTAATACGCGATCGTCTCGTCGATCGTCGGCCGCCGGTTGGAGCCGAAATATTTGTCCGCCGCGCGGTCGTACTCCTCGCCGTAATTGTCGAACGGGTTCCAGCACGAGACCTCGGCATGGGTGTGGACATCGATGGCGACAAGGTTTTCGGTGTTCATCGACGGATGCGCTTTCATTTCACTTCATGAACTACATGACAGCCCGGACTGATCACCACCCGGCGCTAATTTTCTACCTGAGGTAGACCTGCAATAGCCCGGGTTTGTACCAATCACGTCTTTCCGATCATGAACTATCTTTGGCCGCCGAAAGAATCCCTTCCAGATGCTCACCGACTTCACACCCGCGACCGGACTGCTCAACACCTTGCCACTGCTGCAAGTGTCAGTCTCGGCCGCCGTGGTGCACATCCGCCTCAATCGGCCGGCCAAACGCAACGCGCTGTCCGACCCCTTCATCCAGCAACTGCACACCGCCTTCATCAACCTGCCCGAAGGCACCCGCGCCGCGGTGGTCAGCGGTGAAGGCGCGCACTTTTGCGCCGGGCTCGATTTGTCGGAGCTGGTCGAGCGCGATATCGGCAGCGCGGTAGAGCATTCGCGCATGTGGCACGCGGCTTTTGATGCGATCCAGTTCGGCCGCGTGCCGGTGGTCGCAGCGCTGCATGGTGCGGTCGTCGGTGGTGGCCTGGAACTGGCGACCTCCTGCCACATCCGCGTCGCTGAATCGTCGACCTACTACGCGCTGCCCGAAGGCCAGCGTGGCATCTTTGTCGGCGGCGGTGGCTCGGCGCGCATCCCGCGCCTGATCGGCGTCGCACGCATGACCGACCTGATGATGACCGGGCGTGTTTACGACGCCGCTGAGGGCTTGGCTGTCGGGCTGTCGCAATATGTCGTCGATGGCGGCGCGGGGCTGGCCAAGGCGATCGAGCTCGCCCGCCGCATCGCCGGCAATGCGCCGATCTCCAACTACGCCGTGATGCACGCGCTGCCGCGCATCGCCGACCAGTCGCAGAGCGAAGGCCTGTTCACCGAATCGCTGATGGCCGCGGTGGCCGAGAGCACGCCCGAAGCGCAGAGTCGCTTGCGGGCCTTTCTCGAAGGGCGCGCGGGCAAGATCGTGAAAGCGGGCTGAAGCGCATGCCGTCAGTTCGATATCGTGATGCCCGCGTCGGTGGCTGCACCGCAGCGCTGGTCAAGACCGAAGCCGACGGCAGTATCCGGCTGCGCTCGGTCGAGGCGCTCGGCGCCTTTCCCGACCGGCTCACCGATTGCCTGCAACGCTGGGCTAACGAAGCACCTGAGCGGACGTTTGTGGCCCGCCGCGAGGTCGGTGCAGGCGGCGTGGGCGATGCCCGCGGCACGTGGCAGCAGATCAGCTACACGCAGATGCTGCAACGCGCGCGCGCCGTCGGCCAGGCCTTGCTCGACCTGGGGCTGAGCGCCGAGCGCCCGCTGGTGATCCTGTCGGAAAACAGCCTCGAGCACTTGACCATGGCCTTCGGCGCGATGTGGGCCGGCATCCCGCAGGTGCCGATCTCGACCGCCTACTCACTCGTCTCGCAGGACTTTGCCAAACTGCGCCAGATCCTCGCCATCACCACGCCCGGCCTGGTCTTTGCCAGCGGGCCGGCGTATGCACGCGCGATCAACGCCGCCGTGGAGGCCGGCACGCCGGTGGTACTGACCGCCGGTGCGATCGAAGGCCGCGAGACGATGACTTTCAGCCAACTGCTGCAAACGCCACCTGGCGCCGCGCTCGACGCCGCGCATGCGCGGGTGAGTGCGGACACGATCGCCAAACTGCTCTTCACATCGGGGTCGACCAAAGCGCCCAAAGGTGTGATCACGACGCACCGCATGCTTTGCGCCAACCAGCAGGCGATCCGCCAATGCCTGGGCTTCCTGGCCGACGAGTCGCCGGTGCTCGTCGACTGGCTGCCGTGGAACCATGTCTTCGGCGGCAGCCACAACGTCGGCATCACGCTTTTTAATGGTGGCACGCTGTATATCGACGATGGCAAGCCAACGCCCGCCGGCATCCAGACCACGCTGCACAACCTGCGCGAAATTTCGCCGACGATCTACTTCAATGTGCCCAAGGGACTGGAAGAAATCGCCAGCGCGATGGACAGCGACGCCGCGTTGCGCGACCGTTTTTTCAAACGCTGCAAGGTCGTGATGTTTGCCGGCGCGGCACTGAGCCAGGCGGTCTGGGACAAGCTCGACGCACATGGCGAGGCGAGCACCGGCGAACGCGTGCGCATCATCACCGGGCTGGGCATGACCGAGACCGCGCCGTCGTGCACCTTTGCGGTCGGCACCGATGTCGCGTCGGGCCACATCGGCCTGCCGGTGCCGGGGGTCGAGGTCAAGCTCGCACGCGACGCGAGCACCGGCGACAAGACCGAGATCCGCTTTCGCGGGCCGAACGTGATGCCGGGTTACTGGCGCGCGCCGGACTTGAGCGCCGCGGCCTTCGACGACGACGGCTTCTATCGAACTGGCGACGCGGCTCGCTGGGTCGACCCCGCCAACCCGCAACGCGGCCTGTTCTTCGACGGCCGCACGGCGGAGGATTTCAAGCTCGCCACCGGCACCTTTGTCAGCGTCGGCCCGTTGCGCGCGAAGATCATCCTCGCGGGCGACCCCTGCGTGCAGGACGCGGTGATCACCGGGTTGAACCGCTCGGAAGTCGGCGCGCTGATCGTGCCGCGGCCCGACGAGTGCCGGCGCCTGGCCGGCCTGCCGGCGCAGACACCGCTGCCCGAGGTGCTGCGGCATCCGCTGTTGTGCGCGTTTTTCCAGTCGCTTGCCGATCGCCTGTGGCACGAAGCCACCGGCAGCGCCACCCGCATTGCGCGCTGGCATGTGCTCGCCGAACTGCCGTCGATCGACGTCGGCGAAGTCACCGACAAGGGCTCGATCAACCAGCGTGCGGTGCTCGCTCACCGCGCCGCATTGGTCGAGGCGCTTTACGAAGACAACGACCGCAATGCCGCCGATCCGTTTTTGATTCGACCCCAGACTGAAGGGGACAGCGCATGAATGTCAGCGGCCAGTCGGCAGTTGTCACCGGCGGCGGTTCGGGCCTCGGCGAAGCCGTTGCGTGCGAACTTGCAAGCCTGGGTGCGAAGGAGGCCGCACCTGTCGTCACCAACACCCATCTCAACGGCGAAACGATTCGCCTTGATGGGGCCTTGCGGATGGCGCCACGGCAGGCGCAGCCCTCTTACTTACCGGAGACTCAACCCATGACCACCAGCCGCAGACAAGTCCTTCAAGCCACCGTCGGCGCATCGCTGATCGGCACCATCGGCGCCGTCGGCACCTTTGGCGCGCGCGATGCCGCCGCGCAAGCTGTCGAGCAGGTGAAGATCCTCTACGGCTTCCCGGCCGGCAGCTCGGGCGACATCGCCGCGCGCCGCGTCGCCGAAAAGCTCGCCGGCACGGCGTACTCCAAGAACGCCGGCATCGTCGAAAACCGTCCCGGTGCCGGTGGCCGCATCGCGCTGGATGGCCTGAAAGCGGCCGCGCCCGATGGCGCCACGCTGGCGATGTCGCCGTTTTCCTGCACCTCGATCTACCCGCATATCTACAGCAAGCTCAGCTACGACCCGCTGCGCGACTTCGTGCCGGTGTCGATCTCGGCGATCATCCACCACGGCTTTGCGGTGGGCCCGATGGTGCCGGCGAGCGTGAAGACGATTCGCGAATTTCTGGCCTGGGCCAAGGCCAACCCGCTGCTGGCCAACTACGGCTCGCCGGCCGCCGGCTCGACACCGCACTTCATCGGCGCGCTGCTGGGCATCAATGCCGGCGTCGACTTGAAACATGTGCCCTACCGCGGCTCGGTGCCGGGCATCACCGATGTCGTCGGTGGCCAGATCGCCGCGATGTGTACGCCACATGGCGACTTCCTGGCCAACCACCGTGCCGGCAAGCTGCGCCTGCTGGCGACTTCGGGCGCGGCGCGGTCACCGTTTGCAAACGATGTCGCGAGCTTCGCCGAGCAGGGTTTTCCGGAGCTGACGACCGAAGAATGGTTTGGCTTCTACGCACCCGCGCGCACGCCGGCCGCGGTGGTCGCAGTAGCTAACGCTGCAATCAATGCTGCACTCAAGGACCAGGGCTTGATCGACGGCCTCGGTGTCGTCGGCCTGATCGCCCGCGGCTCCACGCCGGAGGCGATGGCCGCCAGCCAGAAGGCCGAGTTCGAGCGCTGGGGCCCGATCGTCAAGAAGATCGGCTTCACCGCAGAGAGCTGACCGCGGCGATGCCGGCGAAGGCAACACGGCGGCCGGCGTCCCACGGCGGGCAGGCCATTTCGCTGGGTGCGCTGCAAGGCGTTGTCGGTTTTCACATTGCGCAGGCCGCAGTGACGACGGTCGACACCTATACACGGCATATCGGCACGCCCTTCGACCTGCGCAAGGTTGAATACTCGCTGCTGATGCTGCTGCTGGCCAACCAGGCGCTGTCGCCCAAGCGCCTGGCGCATGGGCTGGCGCTGACCGCTCCGATGTTGACGATGGTGCTCGACCGCATGCAGGCGCGTGGCCTGCTGCGCCGCGAACGCAACCCTGACGACGGCCGCTCGCAGCACATTGCGCTCACCGCCGCCGGCCTGAAGCTGGCGCGCGAAAGCGCCGCCGCTGCAGTGCCGATGGAAGCCGAACTCGGCAGCCGCTTGAGCCGTGCCGAACACGCGATGCTGATCGAGCTGCTGTGCAAGCTTGGCGGTCGGGCCACGCCGGGCTGAGCTTGGGCAGGACTCTGCCAGGGGCGCGGCCAGGCGCACGATCGAGCACACGATCACGCGCAGGCGGCCACCCGGTCGAGCAGCGCCAGGCCGGCGGCGACACAATGCCGCCGGTCGAAATCTTCGAGCGCACTGCGCCTTGCGGCGTCTCGCAAGCGCTGCACCGCGGGCCCACCCGCCAGCGCGTGCGCGATGGTTCGGGCCAGCGCCTCGTGGTCGAAGAAGTCGACCAGCATTGCGTTGTCGCCATCGTGCATCACCTCGCGCACCGGCGGTGTGTCTGACGCGACGATGCAGCAGCCGGCGGCCATCGCTTCCACCGCCGACCACGACAGCACAAACGGATAGTTCATGTGCACATGCGCAGCCGACACCTGCAACAGCGTGCGGTAGGTGGCCAGCGGCACACGCGGCGAAAAGGTCACCCGCGACCAGTCGACGCGGTGGCCGAGCTCGGCCACCAAGCGCGCGCGGTAGCTGTCGCCCGGCGGCAGCCGCACACCGTAGCTGACCTCGTCACCGCCGACGATCACGACCTCGGCCTGCGGCGCCAGCGCATGCAGTCGCGGCAGGCAGCGCATCAGGGTGTGGAAGCCGCGGTAAGGCTCCAGGTTGCGCGCCGTGAAGCTGACCACCGGTTCGCCATGCCGGAAACTGCGTCCGCCGATCTGCACGCTGGCCTGCGGATCGGGCGTGAAGAAGTCGGTGTCGACACCTTCGTGAACGAGTTCGATACGCGGCTGCATCGGCAGCGGAAACTGCGCCCGCTGCCAGGCGGTGGGCGAGACGCCGGCCTGCATATCGTGCAGCGACAGCAGCAACGCCGCGCGCGCGACCTGCAAGCGCTCGTATTGCAGCGGGCCGGGCGGGAACTCGGGGTCGAAATCGACATCGGTGCCGCGGTCGTGGTAATAAAACTCGCAATAATTCAGGAACGGCACGATCGGGAACACACTGCGCACAAACATCAGTTCGCCCCAGCCGGGATGGCCGACGATGAGGTCTGGCGTTAGCTGTCTTTGCACCAGGCCACGCAAGACCTGGGCGACGAGGCGGCCGCGGTGGGCGTGTTGGGCAAAGAGATCGATCGGTTCGCCGCGCCGCGCGACGAGCGCTTCGGGCAGGCGGTAGCCGACGGTGGCGAGATTCGGGTGCTGCAGGCCCCAGCGGTCGATCGCATCCTGCTGGCCGATGACCACCACCAGGTCGCCACGCAAGAGTTGCGCGGCGATCAGGTGGCGAAACTGACCGGGCGCATTCTGGTGGACGTAGACCGTGCGCATGACCACGCCCTCGCAGCATCAACCGGTGAACCGGTCCCGCAGGCCGCCCCAGCAGTCGGCGTAGGCCAGGTCGAGCGCGCCATCGCGTAAGCCCCAGTCGGTGACCTTGAAGCGCCAGCGGCTTTCGAACATGAAGGCCAGCGTGTGGTCGAGTTTTTGCGGCGCGAGCGTTGCCGCCGTGGCCTTGTCGAAGGCATCGGCGTCGGGCCCGTGCGGCACCATGCTGTTGTGCAGGCTCGCGCCACCGGGCAAAAAACCTTCCGCTTTGGCGTCGTATTCGCCGTGCACCAGGCCCATGAATTCACTCATCACATTGCGATGGAACCAGGGCGGGCGGAACGTCTCTTCCATCACCAGCCAGCGCGGCGGAAAGATCACGAAGTCGCAGTTCGCCCAGCCGGGCGTGTCGCTCGGGCTCGTCAGCACGGTGAAGATCGACGGGTCGGGGTGGTCAAAACTGATCGATCCGATGACCATGAAGTGGCGCGTGTCGTACTTCACCGGCGCCAGGTTGCCATGCCAGGCGACCACGTTGAACGGGCTCTGGGCCTGCGTCGCACGCCAGAAACGGCCACCTGTTTTTTTGATGATCTCGAACGGCGTGGACCCGGGCGTCGCTGGTTCATCCACCCAGGCCACCGGCGCGAGGAAGTCGCGCGGGTTGGCCATGCCGTTGCTGCCGATCGGCCCGAGTTCGGGCAGCCTGAAGTGGGCGCCGTGGTTTTCGCAGACATAGGCCCAGGTCGGGCCGTTGACATCGATGCTGAAGGCCAGCCCGCGTGGCAGCAGTGCAATTTCGCCGGGCTGCACATCGAGCCGGCCAAGTTCGGTGCGGATGTGCAGCGGGCCACGCTGCGGCACGATGAGCATTTCGCCGTCGGCGTTGACCAGCGCACGCCGGCCCATCGAGCGGTTGCACAAGACCAGGTGCGCGGCCACGCCGGCCTGCGCATCGGCGTCGCCATTGAGCACCACCGTGCGCAGGCCTTCGATGAAGTCGAGTGATTCGGTCGGCATCGCCGCCGGCACCCAGCGCAGCGGGTTCGGCGGCACTTCGCTGCCTGCCGCCGCGCCGGTGCGCCACAGCGGCAGATCGAAGGCCGCGTAGCCGCCGACGACGACACTCGGCTGGCGGCGGTACATCCAGCTGCGGCGGTTGTCGGCGCGCGGCGCGGTGAACGCGGTGCCCGAGATGACCTCGGCAACCAACCCGTGCGGCGCCCGTTGCGGGCTGTTGCACCCGACCGGCAGCGCGCCGGCGATCAGCTCGCTGGCATATTCGTTGCCGAAGCCGGACTGGTATTGCAGCGTCATGGTTGGTCCCCCTTGCCCAGGCTCGGTTCGGCGCCGCCATCGATGCCCGAGCGCGCCGCGTCGATGGCCTGCTTCAGCACGCGCAGGTCACCGACATGGTTGGCCAGCAAGAGCACCAGCCTGGCGTTCATCAG
>JAYUSP010000011.1:0-2936 GCA_043755615.1 Betaproteobacteria bacterium | reverse complement strand
GCGCCCAGTGCGCAGCCAATACGAAGATTTGATGCGCCATGTCTTCGAACACGGCGTGGGCAAGACCGACCGCACCGGCACCGGCACGAAGAGTGTCTTTGGCCACCAGATGCGCTTCGACCTGCGCGAGGGTTTCCCGCTCGTCACGACAAAAAAGGTGCACCTGAAAAGCATCATCCTCGAGCTGCTGTGGTTTCTGCGCGGCGACGGCAACGCACGCTGGCTGCAAGACCGCGGCGTCACGATCTGGGACGAATGGGCCGCGCCAGACGGCAGCCTCGGCCCGGTCTACGGTGTGCAGTGGCGAAGCTGGCCCACGCCCGATGGCAGCCATATCGACCAGATCGCGCAGGTCGTGCAGCAGCTCAAGAGCACCCCCGATTCGCGTCGCATCATCGTCAGCGCCTGGAACGTTGCCGCGCTGCCGCAGATGGCCTTGATGCCTTGCCACGCCTTCTTTCAGTTCTACGTTGCCGACGGCCGCCTGAGCTGCCAGCTCTACCAGCGCAGCGCCGATATCTTTCTCGGCGTGCCGTTCAATATCGCCAGCTACGCGCTGCTCACCCACATGCTGGCGCAGCAATGTGATCTTGAGGTCGGTGACTTCATCTGGACCGGCGGTGATTGCCATATCTACAGCAACCACCACGAGCAGGTACAGACGCAGCTGGCGCGCGCCCCGCTGCCCTACCCGGTGCTGCACATCAAGCGCCGGCCGACGTCAATCTTCGACTACGAATACGACGACTTCGAGGTCCTCGACTACCAGCACCACGCGCCGATCAAGGCGCCGGTGGCCGTGTGAAGCTGGCGCTGATCGCCGCGGTGGCACGCAACGGCGCCATCGGCCGCGGCAACCAGTTGATCTGGCATGAGCCACTCGACCAGCAGCACTTTCGCCGCGTCACGATGGGCTGCCCGGTGGTCATGGGCCGCAAGACCTGGGACTCGCTGCCGGCACGCTTTCGCCCCCTGCCCGGCCGACGCAATATTGTCGTCACGCGAAACCCGGCGCTGGTGGCAGAGGGCGCAGAAACCGCGTCGAGCCTGCCCGATGCGTTGGCCCGGCTGACTGACGTGCCGAAGGTTTTTGTTCTCGGCGGCGGCGAGTTGTATGCGCAGGCGCTGCCCTTGGCTGACGAGTTGGTGCTGACCGAGATCGACGCCGATCTCGATGGCGATGTTTTCTTCCCGGCCTGGGATCGTGGCGTCTTCGAAGAAGTTTCGCGCGAACAGCAGCGCTCTGCTCCCGGCCAGGCGTTTGACTTCGTCGTTTATCAGCGGCCCAGCTGAAGATTGGCACCCACCCCACACCGCCGCGACCACCGCGACCGCATGAGCAAATCGACAAATAGCCCGCCCGAGCCCGAAGCCAGCGGGCGCGACGAAGGCATGGAGCGCGGCCTGACCAGCTACGGCGACCGCGGCTTCTCGCTGTTCCTGCGCAAGGCTTTCATCAAGGGCGCGGGATATACCGATGCGGCGCTGGACCGGCCAGTGATCGCGATCGCCGATACCGGCAGCGACTACAACCCCTGCCATGGCAACTCAGCCCAGCTGATCGAAGCCGTCAAGCGCGGCGTGATGCTCGCCGGCGGGTTGCCGATGCGCTTCCCGACGATCTCGATCCACGAAAGTTTTGCCGCACCGACGAGCATGTTCCTGCGCAACCTGATGTCGATCGACACCGAGGAGATGATTCGCGCGCAGCCGATGGACGCGGTGGTGCTCATCGGCGGCTGCGACAAAACCGTGCCGGCGCAATTGATGGGCGCGGCCTCGGCCAACATCCCGACGATCCAGTTGATCACCGGCTCGATGCTCACCGGCTCGCACCGCGGTGAACGTGTCGGCGCCTGCACCGATTGCCGGCGTTACTGGGGCCGCTTTCGCGCCGAAGAGATTGACGCCGACGAGATCGCGGCGGTGAACAACCAACTCGTCGCCAGCGTCGGCACCTGCTCGGTGATGGGCACCGCCAGCACGATGGCATGCATTGCCGAGGCGCTGGGCATGACGATGCCCGGCGGCGCGTCGCCGCTGGCGGTCAGCGCCGACCGCATCCGCATCGCCGAGCAGACCGGCGCGCAGGCGGTGCAGATGGCGCGTGACCGGCTAACGATCGACAAGATTCTCACTCCGGCCGCGTTTGAGAATGCGCTGCGCGTGCTGCTGGCCATCGGCGGCTCGACCAACGGGCTGGTGCACCTGGCCGCGATCGCCGGCCGCGTCGGGCTCGACATTGATATGAATGCGTTGGACCGCATGAGCCGCGACACGCCGGTGCTGCTGGACCTGAAACCTTCGGGCCAGCACTACATGGGAGATTTCCATCACGCTGGCGGCATGGCCACGTTGCTGCGTGAACTGCAACCCCTGCTGCGCCTGGACGCGCTCACCGTGACCGGCCGCACGCTGGGTGAGGAGATTCATCGCGCCGGGCCCGGCTTCAAACAGGAAGTGGTGCGCAGCCGCAGCAACCCGGTCTATGCCGAAGGTGCGATCGCGGTGCTGCACGGCAACCTGGCACCCGACGGCGCGATCATCAAGCAGTCCGCGGCCGACCCGAAACTGATGGAGCACGAAGGCCGCGCGGTGGTCTTCGACAATCTTGAGGACATGGCCGACCGCATCGACTGCGACGATCTCGACGTCACCGCAGACGACGTGATGGTGCTGAAAAACATCGGCCCCAAAGGTGCACCGGGCATGCCCGAGGCAGGTTACCTGCCGATCCCGCGCAAGCTCGCACGGGCCGGCGTGAAAGACATGGTGCGCATCTCCGATGGCCGCATGAGCGGCACCGCCTTCGGCACCATCGTGCTGCATGTAACGCCGGAGTCGGCCATCGGCGGGCCGCTGGCCTGGGTGCAAAACGGCGACCGCATCCGCCTGAGCGTGAAGGACCGCGAACTCATGCTGCTGGTCTCCGACGC
>JAYUSP010000010.1:0-2937 GCA_043755615.1 Betaproteobacteria bacterium | reverse complement strand
TGCGCTTCGACGGTGAAAAGATCGTCGCCAGCAACCGCGAGCAGATGTACCGCCTGCGCCGGCGTCTGGGCATGCTGTTTCAGTTTGGCGCGCTGTTCACCGATCTGACGGTTTTCGACAACGTCGCTTTCCCGCTGCGCGAACACAGCGGCCTGCCCGAGGCGCTGATCCGCGACATCGTGTTGATGAAGCTCAATGCCGTCGGCTTGCGCGGTGCGGCGCCGCTGCGCATTTCTGAAGTCTCCGGCGGCATGGCGCGGCGCATTGCACTCGCCCGCGCGATCGCCCTCGACCCCGAGTTGATCATGTACGACGAGCCCTTTGCCGGCCTCGACCTGATCTCGATGGGTATTGCGGCCAAGCTGATCCGCACCCTCAACGACGTCACCGGCGCGACCTCGCTGGTGGTCTCGCACGACGTGCCAGAGTGCATGGCCATCAGCGACCATATCGTCTTGATGGCCGCCGGCGGGCGCATCGTCGCCCAAGGCACACCGGCCGAGCTGATGGGATCGATGGACGCCGAGGTGCGCCAGTTTGTGCGTGGTGAACCCGACGGGCCGGTCAAGTTTCACTACCCCGCGGTGCCGATCGAGCAGGACTTTGGCGTGGCGGTCGCGGCGACCGTGGCGACCGTGGCGACCGTGGGCGTACCGCAATGAGCGCCGTCATGAGCGCCGTCATGAGCGCCGTCACCACGATCGGGCAGCGCACGCTGCGCGGATTGGCCGGTGTCGGCCACGCGACATTTTTTACCTGGGACGTGCTGCGCGCAGTGCCGGCGGCGCTGCGCCGCTTCGGCCTCGTGGTGGCGCAGATTCACGCCGTGGGCAACCTGTCGCTGGCGATCATCCTGGCCTCGGGCATGGCGGTCGGCTTCGTGCTCGCGCTGCAGATGTATTACGCGCTGGCGACCTATGGCGCGACCGAGTCGCTGGGCCTGATCGTCAACCTGTCGCTGGTGCGCGAACTCGGCCCGGTCGTCACCGCGCTGCTTTTTTCCGGCCGCGCCGGCACTTCGCTGACCGCCGAGATCGGGCTCATGAAAGCCGGTGAACAGCTCGCGGCGATGGAGATGATGGCCGTCGACCCGAAGAGCCGCATCCTGGCGCCGCGGCTGCTCGCCGGCATCGTGTCGATGCCGCTGCTGGCGATCCTGTTTTCGGCCGTTGGCATCCTCGGCGCCTATGTCGTCGCGGTGGTCCTGATCGGCGTTGATTCGGGCAACTTCTGGAGCATCATGCAGTCGCGTGTCGATGTCTGGCGCGATGTCGGCAATGGTGTCGTGAAGAGTTTTGCCTTCGGCATCATCTGCACCGCGGTGGCGCTGTACCAGGGCCACGAAACCGAGGCCACGCCCGAAGGCGTGGCCTACGCGACCACCCGCACCGTGGTCATCTCTTCGCTGGCGGTGCTTGCGATGGACTTCGTCCTCACCGCGCTGATGTTCTCGACCCCTTGATACGCGGAGATTCCTGAATGAACAAACGTGGCATCGAAACCCTGGTCGGGTTGTTTGTCGTCGCCGGCATGCTGGGTTTTGTCTTCGTCGCGCTCAAGGCCGCCAACCTGGCGAGCTTCGGCAACAGCCAGGGGTACCAGGTCAGCGCGCGTTTCGACAACGTCGGCGGCCTGAAAAAACGCTCGCCGATCCGCAGCGCCGGGGTCACCGTCGGCCGTGTGACGTCGGTCAAGCTCGACCCCAAGACCTACGAGGGCGTGGTCACGATGGAGATCGAAGCTGACGTGAAGTTTCCGAAAGACTCTTCGGCCAAGATCCTGACCTCGGGCCTGCTCGGCGACCAGTACATCGGCATCGAGCCCGGCAGCGACGACAAGGAACTCGTCGCCGGCGACCGCATCACGCAGACGCAGTCGGCGGTGGTGCTGGAAAACCTCATCGGCCAGGTACTGGCCGGCAAGGCCGGCGAAGCCGGCAGCGAAGGCGGGGCCAAAAAATGACCGCGTGGACCCGCCTCGCCGCGACGGCCGCCGCGCTTGTGATGGCCGTCGCCGGCTGCGCGACTGCGCCAGCGCCGGGCATCGGCGTGGCTACCGTGGCGAATACCGGCGCCGTGCCGACAGCGGCCCGCGCAGCGACAAAAGGTGACCCCTGGGAAGCTTTCAACCGCAAGATTTTTGCCTTCAATGAGGCCATCGACGATGTCCTGCTGCAACCGGTTGCCAAGGCCTACCGCGACGTCGTCCCCGAGCTCGTGCGCATGGGCATCGGCAACGCCATCGGCAACGTCGGCGATGTCTGGTCGGCGGCGAACCAGTTGGCTCAGGGCAAGGGCCAGGCCGGGCTCGAGATGTCGATGCGCTTCCTGACCAACAGTTTTTTCGGTATCGGCGGGGTCTTCGATGTCGCCAGCGATCTGGGCATCGAGCGCCAGAGCGAGGATCTCGGCCAGACGCTCGGCCGCTGGGGCGTCGGCGCCGGGCCCTACATCGTGTTGCCGCTGCTGGGCCCGAGTTCGCTGCGCGAGACGCTGGCGCTGCCGGTCGACCGCAAGGCCAGCCTGTCGAACCTGGCCTTCGAAGGCGGCACCAGCTATGCGGTGACCGCGCTGGAGGTCGTGCACACCCGCGCCGGCCTGCTCGCCTCGGGCGAGTTGCTCAACCAGATTGCGCTGGACCGCTACAGCTTCGTGCGCGACGCCTACCTGGCGCGGCGCCACAGCCTGGTCCACGACGGCAACCCGCCCGAGTTGCCTGACGACGGCGCGGCCGACAGCGCCGCCGACAAGCCGATCCAGAAGTAGAGGCGCCCAGGTGAACGCAAGCCGCTGCTCGCGCGTTGAACCCGGCATGACCCACCTTGGCGCACAACCACGCGCCGCGAAAGATGCAACGATGATCCAGACCCTGACCCGAAAGTTGTTCTCCACCGCGCTGATATTCGCCGCGGCCACCGGCATCGCGTCGGCACAGGCC
>JAYUSP010000009.1:0-8786 GCA_043755615.1 Betaproteobacteria bacterium | reverse complement strand
GGTGGTGGTGCCCGCGCGCGAAGCGTCTGCTGCGGGGGTCGTCGTGGCGGCACCTGGGCGGCAGCCCCGGGCCAGGTCCCAATCGGCGGCGTACAGCGTCGTGCGCACATCGAGCACGCTGAGCAAGGTGTGGAACAGATGGTCGTGGCTGGCGGGCTGCGTGGCGCGGCGCTGCAGACAGGCAGTGTCGACGCCGATCGCCGCAGGCGCGCCGGTGGATAGCCAGATCAACATCGGCACCTGCTTTTGCACATCCGGCGCGATGGCATACGGGATGCCATGCAGGTAGAGGTTGTTCTCGCCCAATGATTCGCCGTGGTCGGAGACATAGATCAGCACCGAATCGACTTGCGCCGCCTGCGCTTGAAGCTTGGTGATCAGGCTGCCCAGCACATGGTCGGTATAGAGCAGTGCGTTGTCGTAGGCGTTGACGATCTGCTCGCGGCTGCACCGGTGCAGGTCGTCGAATTCGCAAGCCGGCGTGAAGCGCTTGAACGCCGGTGGATAACGTTTGAAGTACGAAGGGCCGTGGTTGCCGAGCTGGTGCAAGACCAGCAGCTGTGCTGTCGCGCCGGCAGTGCTGCCGGGGACGCCGGGGGCATCGCTGTGGGCAGCTTTTGCCAGGCGTGCGATGCGCTCGTCGATCCGGTACAGCAGGCCTTCGTCCAGGCAGCGGCCGGCCTCGCACAGCCCCGGCGGGTTCAGGGTGCTTACCTGGTCTTGCGGCAGGCCTTCGCAGACGCCCTTGCAGCCAGATTGGTTGTCGCGCCAATGCACATCGACGCCGGCCCGCGCGAGCACATGCAGCAGCGACTGCTGGCCGCGGATGCGCGCCTCTTCGTAGTCGCGCCGGCCGACCGGTGCAAACATGCATGGCAGCGAGACTTCGGTGTTCGTGCCGCAAGCGGTGACGTGGGCAAAGTTGATCACCGGCAGGCGCGCCAACTCCGGCGTTGTCTGGCGCTGATACCCGCTGAGGCCCCAGTTCGCCGCGCGGGCGGTTTCGCCGACCACCACCACCAGCAGCAGCGGCTTCTTGCGTGCCACCGCGGCCGGCCCCGGCGCAGCGTCAAGACCGATCGGCTCGCGCGGGGCCGTGGCCGTGCGGGCGTCGCCGGCGAGCACCGAGCTGAGCGACCAGATCACATTCGCCGGCGTGATCAGATAGCGCATTTCCTTGTGGTTGCGCATCATCGACGACAGCGGCTGGTAGATCGCCACGATGCTGCCGACGAGCACGGCGGCTGCCAGCAGCAGCGCGCCTGCGCGCACCAGGCCGGCGCGCGCCCAGGGCCGGTTAACGATGCGCACCCGCCACAGCAGCAGCAGCGGCAGCACCGCGTAGACCAGCAGATGTGGCAGCAGCGACCACGCAAAGAGCTCACGCGCCTCGGTCAGGTCGGTGCGCAGCACGTTGCGCAACATCGACGGGTCGAGGTAAACGCCGTAGCGCTGCATGAAGTGGCTGGCAAACGCCGCGGTGATGATCAGCAGCGCCACCAGCGGCTTGGCCGTCCAGCGGTTGCCCACCAGCGCCAGCAGCAGGAAATGCAAGGCCAGCAGCGCGCAGCCGAGCGCCGCTGCAAAACCCAGGTTGGCCGGTTCGAGCAGCGCGCGCTCGCCGATGGCAGCGCCAAAAAAAGCGCGGTTGGCGCTGAGCACCCAGAACAGGCCGGCGGCCAGCAACAACTGCTCCACCGTGGCGGGGACCGTAAAACGATCCGCGCTGTCCGCGAGGGTCGTCACCGGCCGTGTCGATGACTCAGATCTGCGCATGAAGCTTTTATTACAGCGTCACAAGCTGAAGGGGGGCTGAAACTGCACCGAGGCGTTCCAGCGCCTGCACCAGCGCGGGATACTTCAGCCGGAAAGCCAAAGCAGAACCCGGACCCGCGATGCGCCTGTTGCTGATCGAAGACGACGAGATCCTCGGCGAAGGCTTGCGCGACTATTTGCAGGCCGACGGCCACGCGGTCGACTGGTGCCGCAGCCTGGCCCAGGGCGAGCACTTGCGCGGCGACCCCTTCGACGCCTGGTTGGTCGACTGGCAACTGCCCGACGGCTCGGGCCTGGACTGGCTGCGCCGCCGCCGCGCCGCAGGCGACACGACACCGGCGTTGATGCTGACGGCACGCGACCTGCTCGCCGACCGCCTGCATGGCCTGGACAGCGGCGCCGACGACTACTTGGTCAAACCTTTTGCGCCCGAAGAACTCGCCGCGCGATTGCGTGCCGTCTGCCGGCGCAGCGCAGGCGGTGCCGGTGCGGCGCTGCACTTCGGTGATGTGGCGGTGAATCTCGTCGAGCGCAGCGCCAGCCTGGACGGCCGGCGTGCCGACCTGACGGCACGTGAATGGGCGGTGCTCGAAGCGTTGGTGCTGCGCGCCGGGCGCATCGTGCCCAAGGACGATCTCGAGCGGCTGATGCTCGGCGACAGCGCGGAGGTCACCAGCAATGCGCTCGAAGTCCATATCTCCAGCCTGCGCCGCAAGCTCGGCCGCGAGCTGGTGCAGACGCTGCGCGGGCTCGGCTACCGGCTGACCGAGCGGCGGGTGCCGCCGCCGTGAACGACCGCCTGCCGTCGATCGCCACCCGGCTGTCGCGGGCGCTGCTGGGCTGGTCGCTGATCTGCGCGCTGGCGGTCTCGGGCATGGTCTGGATCGGCGTGCGCGACGAAGTCGTCGAGCTGCTCGACGATGCGCTGCGGGCGTCTGCCGAGGCCCTGGTCGGGCCGCTGGCGCAGTCACTCCAGGCGCGCGGCGACGGGGTTGGCGAAGTGGTTGCCGTGGCAGTCACAGTGACAGCGACAGCGCCAGTGACAGTGATGGCGACCCCCACGCTGCCCCCCGCCAACGGCCGCTTTGCGTGGCAGGTGGTGCGCCACGATGCCGACGGTTCGGCGCATCGGCTGCTGGCCTCGCAAGGCGCGCCGGTGCAGGCGCTGCGGCCGACGCCGACGGCGGGTTTCAGCGACAGCGGGCGCTGGCGCGTATTTGGCGCACCGATGGGGCAGGGCGGGCAGATCCTGTACGTCGCGCAGACGATCGACGAGCGCCATGCGGCGCAGTTGGAAGTTGCCCTCAGCGGCGCGCTGGCGACGCTGGCGGTGGCGCTGCTGGCGCTGTTGTGGTTGCGCGCGCGGCTGCGCCACGAACTGGCGCCGCTGCAAACGCTGGCCGACCGACTGGCGCGGTACGAGCCGCTCGATGCCGGCAGCACCCTGGGCGACGCCGATCGCCTGGAGCTGCAGCCGGTGCACGAGGCCATCGACGCGCTGGCGCGGCGGCTGCGTCAGCGCATCGACCGCGAGCGCGCGTTCACCGGTCATGCCGCGCACGCGCTGCGCACGCCGTTGGCCGGCATCGACGCGCAGCTCGCGGTTGCGCTGCGCGAGGCGCCTGCGGCGCTGCGACCCCGGCTGCAGCGGGTGCGTCTGGCCGCGGGCCGGCTGCAAAGGGTCGTGACTGCGGTGCTGGCCTTGTTCCGCAGCGGCGTCGAGCCGGCGCGTGTGGCCGTCGATCTGGCAGCGCTGGTGGCGCGCCTGCCGGTGGCGGGGCTGGCGATCGAAGTCGCCGCCACGCAGCCGGTGCAGGCCGATCCCGACCTCGTCACAGCCGCGCTGCTGAACCTGTTTGACAACGCGCTGCGCCACGGCGCCAGCGCCTTGTTGATGTCCACCCCTACACCTGATGTGCTGCTGCTGCACGACGACGGGCCCGGCGTCGACGCCGACCGGCGCGCCGCGCTGCAAGCCGCACTCGACGCACCCGGCGAGGTCGGTGCCGACGGCAGCAGCGTCGGCCTCGGCCTGCAACTCGCCGCGCTCGTCGCACGCGCCCATGGCGGGCGCATCGACCTGCCCGCCGTGGCGCAGGGCTTTGCGGTGCGGCTCAGCCTGCGCGGTGAACCCGGTCCTGCAAAGCCGCCCACACCGGCGTGAGCCGCCCCGGCAGGTCGGGCAGGGTGCCGAGGTCGGTGTGGCTTTCGTCAGGCGCGTGGAAATCGCTGCCACGCGACGCCAGCAGCTCAAATTCAAGCGCCGTCTCGGCGTAGCGGATCTGGTCGGCAGTGCTGTGGCTGCCGGTGATGACTTCGACGCCGCGCCCGCCATGGCCGACAAATTCGGTGAAAAAAGCGTACTCCTCGGTCGGCGTAAATTTGTAGCGCCCGGGGTGGGCGATCACCGCCACGCCGCCGGCCTGCGTGATCCAGCGCACCGCGTCACCCAGGCGCGCCCAGCGGTGCGGCACAAAGCCGGGTTTGCCTTCGGTCAGGAAACGGCGAAAGACCGCGTTCGTATCGCTGCACACCCGGGTTTCGACGAGGTGGCGCGCGAAGTGCGTGCGCGAGATCAGCTCGGGGTTGCTGACGTATCGCAACGCGCCTTCAAAGGCGCCGTGGATACCTACCTGGGCCAAGCCTGCGGCCATCTCCTGCGCCCGCTCGACACGCCCGCCGCGGGTGGCCGCGAGGCCCTGCACCAGGGCCGGATCGTGATGGTCAAAACCCAGGCCGACGATATGCACCGTGATGCCGGCGAAGGTGACCGAGATCTCGCAGCCGGTCAGGTAGTCCAGCCCGAGTTCATGTGCAGCGGCCATCGCGCGCGTCTGGCCGCCGATTTCGTCGTGGTCGGTGAGGGCCCAGAGTTCGACGCCGTTCTTTTTGGCGCGCGCCGCCAGGGCTTCGGGTTGCAGGGTGCCGTCGGAGACGACGGAATGGCAGTGCAGGTCGGCGTTGAGCAGGTTCACTCAGGGATTGTAGGGAGTGCTCGCCTGCCCCCGTCGAATGCAGGGTTGCGCGGCAGCCCAGCGAGGACTTCACTGGACCAGCGGCGACCGCAACGGGTGGCACCGCGGTGTTCAGGTTCCCTCAAGGAGATCGACTCATGAAACTCCGTCACACCCTCGCAGCCGCAGCGCTGCTGGCCAGCCAGGCGAGCCACGGCGCGCTGGTCACCGACCCCGACGACGCACGCAGCTGGCAAGGTGCAACGGTGGGCACCTTCGCCGCGCTGTATTACGGCAGCGATACGCTGGCCAACCGGCAACTGGTGGTCACCAACCAATTGCTCGACGACGGCATCTTCAGCACCACGGGATACGTGGCGTCGACGCTGATCACGAGCACCGGCGATTACTCAGGCCAGGCCGGCTGTTCGTCGAACGACCTGACGGGTGTCGGTGGTTACGCCTACACCTGCTTCACGGTGGACAAATTTACCGCTGCAAACGCGATCGACGAACACTGGATGCAGACCGGCGGCACACCCGGCCACACCGTGTGGGATTTGGGCTTCCAGGCCACCAAGGCCGCGGTGTTCAACACCATCGACCATGGCCCGATTCCGCAGGAGGCGATCGAGTCGACGGTCTACCTGTCCAACGACCAGGTCACCTGGACGGCGGCGGTCACCGAGCGGGTCTGGCTCGAAGGCTTCCATCCTATCCTGGGCATCGTGTGGGACGGTTTTGCCTACGCGGTGGGCACCGGCACCGCGGCCACCTTCCGCTACGCGTCGATCATTCACGGTGGCCCCGGCTCGCTGATCCAGGACGGCGACAACGAGATCAACGGCATCCTGGGCACACGCGCCGACTTCCAGCCGCCGATCCCCGAGCCCGGCACCTGGGCGTTGATGGCACTGGGCCTTGTCGGCTTGGGGCTGGCACGCCGCCGCACCACGCGGTGAAGCGCGTCGATCGCCGACGCTGACTGACGCTGCGGCCTTCAGCGCTGCAGCGTCAGGGTCTCGTCGCAGCGCGCGGCCAGCGCCGCATCGTGGGTGACGACAACGAACGCGGTGCCCTGCTCGGCGGCGCACTGCATCATCAGCTCGAAGACGCTCGTCGCGGTGGCGCGGTCGAGGTTGCCGGTGGGCTCGTCGGCGAGCACGCAGGCCGGTTTGCTGACCAGCGCACGCGCGATGGCAACACGTTGCCGCTCGCCGCCGGACAACTGCGCCGGATGGTGCAGGACGCGGTGGGCCAGGCCCACGCGGGCGAGCATCTCGTGCGCCGCAGCGCGTGCATCGGCGACCGATTCGCGCCTGATGCGCAGCGGCATCGCGACATTGTCGAGCGCGCTGAACTCCGGCAGCAGGTGGTGGAACTGGTAGACAAAACCGAGGTGCCGATTGCGCCACAGGCCCTGCTCGGCGGCTTTGAGGCCGGCGAAGTCGCGGCCCATCAATGACACCCGGCCGGAAGTCGGCGCATCGAGCCCGCCGAGCAGGTGCAGCAGCGTGCTCTTGCCCGCGCCCGAAGGCCCGACGACGGCCAGCGTCTGGCCGCGCCGCACTTGCAGGTTGACGCCGCGCAGCACGGTCACGTCGAGCGCGTCGCTGCCGCTGCCTTCGACAAATCGCTTGTGCAGGTCGGTCGCTTCGAGCACGACCTCGGGTGCGGCATCCGGTGCCGCAACCGCCAAGCGATCAGGCGCCCGAGCGGGCCTCACGTCGGCGGCGTCGTCACTCATAACGCAGCGCCTCGGCCGGGTTGACGCGGCTGGCGCGCCAGCTCGGGTAGATCGTCGCCAGGAAGGCCAGCGCCAGCGAGATCAGCGCCACCGGCACGATGTCGGCCGCCAGCGGCTCGCTCGGCATGCGTGTGATGAGGTAGATGCTGCCCGGCAAGAACGCCATGCCGAGCGCGCGTTCGATGGCCGGCACGATGACGTCGATATTGAAGGCCACGAGCAGCCCGAGTGCCACCCCCGACAGCGTGCCAATGATCCCGGCCAGCGCGCCCTGGACGACAAAGATCGCCATGACCGAGCGCGGGCTCGCGCCCAGCGTGCGCAGGATCGCGATATCGGCGGCTTTGTCGGTGACCGTCATCACCAGCGTCGACACCAGGTTGAACGCGGCGACCGCGACGATCAATGTCAGGATGATGAACATCAGCCGTTTTTCGATCTGCACCGCGTCGTACCAGTTGCGGTTGGTGCGGGTCCAGTCGCGCACTACCAGACCGGCCGGCAACTGCGCCGTCAACTCGGCGGCCACCACCCGAGCCTGCTGGACGTCGGCCAGCCGCAGTTGCACGCCGGTCGGGCCTTCGACCCTGAACAGTCGCGCCGCGTCGTCGACATGGATCAACGCCAGCCCGCTGTCGTACTCGTAGTGCCCGGCCTCGAAAGTGCCGATCAGCGTGAATTGTTTCAAGCGCGGCACGACGCCGGCCGGGGTGATCTGCCCGCCTGGCGAGACGATCGTCACCTTGTCACCGGGCAGCACTTGCAGCGCGCGCGCGAGCTCGACACCGAGCACGATATTCCAGGCGCCCGGGGTCAGGTTCTCGAGCAGCTTGCGCTGGCGCTGGCCGATCTCGGTGACGCCGGCTTCGTCGGCCGGCGAGATGCCGCGCACCACCGCGCCGCGCATCTCTTCGCCGCGGGTCATCAACACCTGCGCGGCGATGAAAGGCGCGCCGGCCTTGACCTGTGGGTTGGTGGCGGCGGCAGCGGCCGAGGTGGCGCGCCAGTCGTCGAGCGCCGTGCCTTGTGCACTGAAGACCTCGACATGCGGGATCACGCTGAGCATGCGGTCGCGCACTTCTTTCTGGAAACCGTTCATCACCGACAGCACGATGATCAACGCGGCGACCCCGAGCGCGATGCCGAGCATCGACACGCCGGAGATAAAGGAGATGAAGCCGTTGCGCCGCCCGCTGCGCCCGGCGCGGGTGTAGCGCCAGCCGACTTGCCACTCGAAGGGCATTCGATCGATGAAACTCATTGGGGCTGGATGCTAACGGATGGGTTCAGCGCGGGCGGATCGGGCGTGAATCGGGCGTGAATCGAGCCCCGTTGCAGCCGCCGGGATAATCGATCGCCATGGCGGCCTCGCACCTGATTGTTCCGTTTGCGTCTGCGCTGCCTGAAGCCGCGCACGCGGCGGCACGCGCACTGGTGTTGCCCCATACGGCCGCGCTGCTCGCCGCGCTGGCCGAATCGGCGCGCGACAGCGCTGACGAACTGAGTCTGACGCCACCGCACGAACGTGCACTGGCGCGCGCGATCGGCTTGGTTGACGCCGCGGCAGCAGCCGATGGTCAGTGGCCTCTGGCGGCGGTTCTCGCGGCGCGCGCCGGCATTGACACAACCGACACAACCGACACAACCGACCACACGCCCGGCCGCCGCGGCTGGGGCCTGCTGACACCCGCACATTGGCGCCTGGGCACCGACCAGATCGGCATGACCGACCCCGATGCGCTTGGCCTGGACGAACCCGTGTCGCGCGCGCTGCTCGACGCCGTGCGCGAGCTGTTCGAAAGCGAAGGTTTTGCGCTGTACTACCAGCACCCGACTGCCTGGTTCGTTTCACATCCGGTGCTGGCCGGGCTGCCGAGTGCATCGCTCGACCGTGTCGTCGGCCGCAACGTCGACCGCTGGCTGCCAGCCGACGCCAGCGCGCGGCTGCTGCGCCGTTTGCAAAACGAAGTCCAGATGCTGCTCTACACCCATCCGATCAATGCCGAGCGTGAGGCGCGTGGTGCGCTGCCGGTGAATTCTTTCTGGCTCAGCGGCTGCGGTGCCGCAACGCCTTTCGACTGGCCCGCCGGTTTGCAGGTCGACACGAGCCTGCGTTCATCGGCGATCAATGAAGACTGGTTCGCGTGGGGCCGCGCCTGGGCCGCACTCGACGCCGGGCCGATGGCCACCTTGCTGGCCGGCTCGCGGCGCGGTGAATCGGTGCGGCTGACGCTGTGTGGTGAACGCGCCGCGGTCGAGTTCAGCGCGCAGCCGCGCGGCGTGCGTGGCTGGACACAGCGCCTGCGGGC
>JAYUSP010000008.1:0-8813 GCA_043755615.1 Betaproteobacteria bacterium | reverse complement strand
AACTTGCTTCGCTGGCCCACCACGGCCTGTCACGCGCCATCAACCCGATCTCGATGAACGACGGCGATACGCTGTTTGCGCTGGCCACCGGCAGCGCCGGCGTGTCCGGCGACATCAGTGCGCTCGGCGCGATGGCCGCCGAAGTCGTCTCGCGTGCGATCCGCAACGCGGTCCGGGCGGCCAGCAGCCTGGCCGATCCGCCGTTGCCGGCGGCGCGGGACATGACGCGCTGACCCACCCGCTGACCCACCTGCTGACCCTACACGCTGACCTGATTTGACGACCAAGGAACTGACCCCATGATCCGACGCCATGCCCTGCTGGGTTCACTGACCGTCGGCGTCGCCGCGCTGCTCGCCGCCTGCGCCGCAGGCCCCGCACCACAAACCCTGCCGCCGGTGGTGTTTGTGCATGGCAATGGCGGCACCGCGGCGTTGTGGTTGACGACGCTGTGGCGCTTCGAGTCCAACGGCTGGCCGCGCGAGCGCCTGCATGCGGTCGACGTGCCCTACCCGAATGCGCGCGACAACAACGGGGTGGCCCAGGCCGGGCGCACTTCGGCGGCCGAAAACGCCGCCTTCCTCAGCGCCGAGGTCGACAAGGTGCTGGCCCGCACCGGCGCCACCAAGGTCGTGCTCGTCGGCAACTCGCGCGGTGGTTATGCGATCCGCGACTACATCGAAAATCTCGGGGGTGCGGCCAAGGTCGACAAGGCCGTGCTCGGCGGCACGCCGAACCACGGCGTCTGGGCCATCCCCGGCTTCAACCCGAACAACGAATTCAACGGCGCCGGGCCCTACCTGACCCGGCTCAACGCCCCCAAGGGCCCGAATGGCGACGAGGTCACACCCGGCGTGATGTGGCTGACGATCCGCTCCGACAACAACGACCTATATGCCCAGCCCGACGGCGTCTGGATCGGTGCTCGCGGCACGCCGACGAATGTCACTTTCGACGGCCCGGCGCTCAAAGGCGCAACCAACGTCGTGCTGCCCGGCCGCGACCACCACGAGGTGAGTTTTCACGCCGAATCGTTTGCCCGTACCTACCAGTTCATCACCGGGCGCGGGCCGGCGACCTTGGCCATCAAGCCCGAGGCGGTGGTAGTGCTCAACGGCGTCGTCAGCGGCATCGGCCCGGCCGGCCCGAGCAATCTGCCACTGGTCGGCGCGACGGTCGAGATCTTCAAGATCGACCCCGGCACGGCGGCGCGTTTCGGCGCGGCGCTGCACAAGAAAGAGATTGGTGCCGATGGCCGCTGGGGCCCGTTCAACGCCGAAGCCAACGCGCGCTACGAGTTTGTCGTGGCCGCGCCGGGTTACGCCACGCTGCACCAGTACCGCAGCGGCTTTCCGCGCTCGAGCAACATCGTCAACTTGCGCGCCGAGCGCATCGCCGATGCCGACCGGCAAGCCGCGTCGATCGTCTCGCTGGTGCGCCCGCGCGGCTATCTCGGACTGCCGCGCGACAAGGTCGTGCTCGACGGCATCAACCCGGCGCCGGGCATCCCGGCCGGTGTCGCCGGGATCACGACGTCGAAGCTCACCCTGGCCACTGGCGCCGGGCGCCCGGTGGTCGCCGAAGTCAACGGCGAACGCCTCGTCGGCGCGGCCTGGCCGACACGCGAGAACCGCATCGTCGTGCTCGAATTCCACGACTGAGATGACGACCCCCACGCTTGTCGCTGCGCGCCGGCGCTGCCCCCCAGGGGGGCTTCAGGCCGCTTGGGGCGGCCCGGCGCTGACCTGACGCCCCGCCGATGTCCAACCCCAAGAAGGCCGTGCGAGGCGGCCGCATCGGCATCGCCGCAGTGCTCTACGGGCAGGGCTTCGGCTCCCGCCGCGAATGTGTTTCGCGGGTGCTCTCGGGCATCGTCTCGGTGGGCGGGCGGGTCTGCGACGACCCCGAAAAAATCTTTGACACCGAGGGCCTGGTCTTCAACGTCGACGGCCGCGACTGGCCCTGGCGCGAGCATGCGCTGGTGCTGCTGCACAAACCCGCGGGCTACGAATGTTCGGCCAAGCCGCGCCATCACCCGAGTGTGATGAGCCTGCTGCCGGCACCGTTGCGCATGCGCGGCGTGCAGCCGGTGGGCCGGCTTGATGAAGACACCACCGGGCTGCTGTTGCTGACCGACGATGGCGCCTTGATCCATCGGCTGACATCGCCCAAAAAACATGTACCCAAGGTCTATGAGGTGACCTGCAAGCACCCCGTCGACGAGCGCCAGTTGCGCGCGTTGCGCGAAGGTGTCGTGCTCGACGACGAGCCGGTGCTGGTGCGCGCCGCGGCGTGTGAACTGACGTCCAGCGAGGTCGGCCACGCAACCCCGTTGCACACGCTGCGACTGACCCTGACCGAAGGCAAGTACCACCAGGTCAAACGCATGGTCGCCGCCGCCGGCAACCGCGTCGAGGCCCTGCACCGCAGTGCTTTTGGTGTGGTCACGATTCCTGCCGATGTGGCCCCCGGCGAGTGGTGCTGGCTGGCCAGCGATACGGTGTTTTAGCGCGCCATGCAGGTTTTCCGCGGCCTCCCGCCCCAGCGCGCGCGCCACGCTGCCGGCTGCGCGTTGACGATCGGCAATTTTGACGGCGTCCACCGCGGCCACCAGGCGATGCTGGCGCTGCTCGCCAGCGAGGCGCGTCATCGCGGCGTGCCGACCTGCGTGCTGACCTTCGAGCCGCACCCGCGTGACTTCTTCGCACGCCGCGCCGGCACGCCCGAGCTGGCACCGGCGCGCATCTCGACGCTGCGTGACTCGGTGGCCGAGCTGCAGCGCTGCGGCGTCGATCGGGTCGTCGTGCTGCGCTTCGACAAAAACCTGGCGGCTCTGCCCGCGGCCGACTTCATCGACAAGATTCTGGTGCGCGGGTTGAACGCCAAGGTCGTGCTCGTCGGCGACGACTTCCGTTTCGGCGCGCGCCGCGTCGGCGACTACGCGATGCTCGACGCGGCCGGCGCTGCACGCGGCGCTGATAGCTTCGATGTCGCACGCATGATGAGCTACGAGGTGCACGGCCAGCGCGTATCGAGCTCGGCGGTGCGCGCTGCACTGGCGGCTGGCGACATGGCGCTCGCCGCGGCGCTGCTCGGCCGGCCCTACAGCATCACCTCGCGCGTCGTGCACGGCCGCAAGCTCGGCCGCGATCTCGGCTGCCGCACGCTGAACCTGCGCTTCGGCCACCACCGCCCCGCCGCCACGGGCATCTTCGCCGCACGCGTGCATGGCCTGAGCCCGGCGCCGCTGCCGGCCGTCGCCAGCCTGGGCGTGCGGCCGACGGTCGAAGACGCCGGCCGCGTGCTGCTCGAAGCACATTGCCTGCAATGGCCGGCACAACTCGGGCTCGAAGGGGGTTACGGCAAGCTCGTGCAAGTGGACCTGCTGCACAAACTGCATGACGAGCGCCGCTACGAATCGATGGCCGCGCTGCGCGATGGCATCGCGCAGGATGTGCTTGATACGAAGGTTTGGCTCGAAGGCTGATAACGCTCCAGTGGGGTCATTCAATTCCGGGCTGCGTCGCTTGACCCAAGCAACGGCGGGTATCGTCAGCACACTGCCAACCGGTGCTTCGCGCGGCTCGCCACGCAAGCCGTCAACCACCTTCCTTCACGGCCCCAAGATCGACGCCATGTCCCAGCGCCAGAATTCTGTTGACCCCGTCCTGGTGGCCGGTGGTGGCATCGGCGGCATCGCCACGGCATTGGCGCTGGTGCGGCGCGGGCTGTCGGTGAAGGTGCTCGAACAGGCGCCGCAGCTTGGTGAGATCGGCGCCGGCATCCAGCTCGGGCCGAACGGCTTTGCCGCCTTCGACGCACTGGGCATCGGCGAGATCGCCCGCTCGCGCGCGGTCTACACCGACGAGATGGTGATGCACGATGCGCTGGACGAAACCTGCGTCGGCCGCATCCCGACGGGTAGCGCGTTCCGCGCGCGCTTCGGCAACCCCTATGCGGTGATCCACCGCGCCGATGTGCACGGCAGCCTGCTCGAAGGCGCGCTGGCCAGCGCGCGCATCGAGATCCGGACGTCGACCCAGGTCGAACGTGTCGAGCAAGACGAGACCGGCGTCACCGTGATCGACCGCAGTGGTGGCCGCCACCGCGGCGTCGCGCTGATCGGCGCCGACGGCGTGAAGTCCGCGGTGCGCGAGCAGTTTGTCGGCGACCCGGCGCGGGTGTCGGGGCATGTCGTCTACCGCGCGGTGGTCGACAAAGACGATTTCCCGGCCGATCTGCGCTGGAACGCCGCGGCGATCTGGGTCGGCCCGAATTGCCACCTCGTGCATTACCCGCTGCGCGGCGGCGAGCAGTACAACGTCGTCGTCACCTTCCACAGCCGCGACCAGGAACAATGGAGCGTGCGCGCAGGCAGCCGCGAAGAAGTGCAGAGTTATTTCACCGGCATCTGCGCGCGCGCACGCCAGTTGATCGACCTGCCCAAGGATTGGAAACGCTGGGCCACCGCCGACCGCGAGCCGATTGCGCAGTGGACCTTCGGCCGCGTCACGCTGCTCGGCGACGCCGCCCATCCAACCCTGCAATACCTGGCCCAGGGCGCCTGCATGGCGATGGAAGATGCGGTGACGCTGGGCGAGGCGCTGCGCGTCAGCGACAACAACTTCGACAAGGCGTTTGCGCTTTACCAACGCTCGCGCGTGGCACGCACCGCGCGCGTGGTGCTGTCGGCGCGCGAGATGGGCCGCATCTTTCACGCCAAGGATGTCGAGCGCCTGGTGCGCAACGAGCTCTGGGCCGGCCGCAAGCCCGAGCGCTTTTACGACGCGATGGAATGGCTCTACGGCTGGCAAGTCAAAAACTGCCTTGCCGCCTGAATTTTTTTGCCGGAGAACCTGCTGATGAACGACGTTGCAAAACCCGATGTGCTGGCCGCCCTGCCGCAAGCCGCCGGCACGGGCGACCAAAACACCCGCGAGGATTACTACCGGCGCATCGATCCGCAGCATATGGCGCCGCTGTGGACACGCCTGAAGTCCCTGGTGCCGCTGGCGCCGACGCCGGTCGGCGTGCCACACCGCTGGGCCTATGACGAGGTGCGGCCGCATGTGCTGGAGTCGGCCGTGCATATCAGCGCGAAGGAAGCCGAGCGCCGGGTGCTGATCCTGGAGAACCCGGGCCTCAAAGGCAGCTCGCAGATCACGCAGACGCTGTATGCCGGCCTGCAACTGATCATGCCGGGTGAAGTCGCGCCGGCGCACCGACACACCCAGAGTGCGCTGCGCTTCATCGTCGAAGGCAGCGGCGCCTACACCGCCGTCGACGGCGAAGAAACGCTGATGCAGCCGGGCGACTTTGTCATCACGCCAAGCTGGACCTGGCACCACCATGGCCACCAGGGCAGCGGGCCGATGGTCTGGCTCGACGGCCTCGATATCCCGATGACGCATTTTTTCGGCAGCACATTCCGTGAAGACCATCACGCGGAAGTCGCTGCGGTCACGCGGCCAGGCGGCGACGCACTGGCGAGGTACGGCAGCGGCCTGCTGCCGGTCGGGTATCGGCACGCGTCGTTGAACTCACCCGTCTTCAACTACCCGTACAGCCGCACCCGCGAAGCGCTGCATGCACTGACCCGGGCCGGCGCGCCCGATGCCCACCACGGCCACCTGATGCGCTATGTCAACCCGATCGACGGCGGCTGGGCGATGCCGACGATGGCGACCATGATCCGGCTGCTGCCGGCCGGTTTTTGGACGCAGGCCTATCGCTCGTCGGACAGCATGGTTTTGATTGTTGTTGAAGGCCGCGGCGAGATCCGCATCGCAGGTCGTGACGGCGACGCCGCCGGCGAGCATCGCCTGCCGCTGACTCCGCACGACGTCGTCGTCGTGCCGGGCTGGATGAGCTACACGTTGCATGCCGACGCGGGCACCGGCGATGCCGGCGGCCTGGTGCTGTTTTCCTATTCCGACCGCGTTGCGCAAGAGAAGCTGGGTTTTTGGCGCGAACAGCTCGCGTGAGACCCGTCGGCGCCTGGGCTTAACTGCGCCGCGCCACCACCTCTGCCAGGCGCCGCAGCATCGGCGTCACCACCGGCACCGTGAGCATCGTGCTCGCCACTGCCATCAACAGCAGCGCGGTGAAGGTCGGATTCGTGATCAGCGCCTTGTCGAGCAGCACGTTGGCAAAGATGATCATGATCAGCGCCTTGGTCTGCAACAGCCAGCCGACCAGGCTGGCCTCGCCGGGCTGCCACTTCAGGATGCGCCCGGCCAGGTGGATGCCGATCAGCTTGCCGGACACACTCGCCAGCAGCAGCCAGGCCGCAGCGATGAAGACCGCAGTGACACCGCCGTCGAGCGCCCACTGCGTGCGCAGGCCGGTGCTCAAAAAGAACACCGGCATCAACACCAGCAGCACATGGTGGCGCAGCAGGTCCATCCTTTCCTGGTTGAACCAGTGCGCGTCCATCACCGCGCCGGCCAGAAAGGCGCCGACCATGAAATGCAGCCCGCACCAGTCAGCGCCCAGCGCACAAGCCAGCAACCAGACGATCGACACGAACCAGCGGTCGCGCTCGGGCAGGCGCGGCATCGCGTGGCGCAGCGCCCAGGCCAGCGCCGCAAAGGCAGCCAGAAACAGCGCCTGTTTGCCGATGCGCTGCCAGTCCATCAGGATCACCGCCAGCACGCCCCAGATGGCGATGTCGTCCAGGCTCGCATACCGCAGGATGCGCTGGCCGATCGGCTGGCGCAGGATCTCGAGCTTCTCCATCAGCAGGATCAATATCGGCAGCGCGGTCACCGCGCAGGCCATGCCGACACCGGCGACAAACTGCCAGGTCTGCGCCTGAGTGCCAACCCATTGCGCTGGCGTGGCCAGCATCACCAGCGCCGCCGCGCAGCCGAACAACAGCGGCACCACCAGCGCCAGCCCGGCGGTGATGCCGCTCTCGCGCCGGTACTGCCAGGCCTGGCGCAGGTCGAGTTCGACACCGGCGATCCAGACGAACAACATCACCGCCCACCAGCCGACACCGTTCAAGCTCTGGATCACCGCCGGCGTGAAGACAAACTCGTAGTAACCGGGCAGCCAGGCGCCGAGCACTCCCGGCCCGAGCACGATGCCGGCAACGATCTGCACCACCACCAGCGGCGCCCAGTATTCGGTGCGGCCCAGCCGCCAGACCAGGTACGGCACGCTGAAGACGATCAACATCGCGATCAGGAATAGTTCGGTGGTATTCATCGTCGGCGCGTGGTCAGAGCTTCGATGCAAGTTCAATCAGTGCGGCTTCGCGCGGCGCCTGCAATGCCGGTGTCCACGGCCGGGCGGCGCCGTCAAGGCGGACATCACGCGCGGTGACGGCCGGGTCGCTCAGGCGCAAGCCGGCTGCCTGCGCCCGCGCGCTGCTGATGTCCATCAGGCCCGCGCGCGGGCCGCGCTCGGTCCGGAACAGCGGCAGCTCGACAAAGCTCAAGGCCGCTGCCTGCAGCATCGCCACCGGCACCCAGACCGGCGCTTCGACGCCGAGGATCGTCATGAACTCGGCCCATGTCAGCCGCGGCCCGGCCAGGTTGAAGGCGCCGCCGAGATCCTGCCCGACCACCGCGCAGACAAAGGCCGCGAGATCGCGCACGTCGATGACTTGCAGGTGGTCGCTGCCGTCGCCGGGCGCGAGCATCGGGCCGGCACGTTGCGCACGTTGCACCCAATGGGTGTAGCGGTTGCTGTCGTCGTGCGGGCCGGCAACCACCTGCGGCCGCAGTATGGTCGCGCGACCGCCGTAGACGGCCTGCACGATATCTTCGCAGGCCACCTTTAACGGCCCGTAGTTGTCGCCGTCGATCTCGTCGTGGCCCACGACCCGGTCGGCGGCGGCCGCCGGCACGCGTGCTTGAGTCTCAAGCACCGGGCGCTGCTGTGGGTCGCCGTAAACCATGACCGCGCTGACAAAGACATAACGTTCGACCTCAGCGCACAGCAACTCCGCACTGGCCCGCACCTGGCGCGGGGTGTAGCCGCTGACATCGATGCAGGCATCCCAGCGCCGGCGGCTGGGGACTGCCGGCGCGGCCAACGTGGTTGGCGCCGTCAGCGCCGTCAGCCCCGCCGGCCCCGCGTAGCGGTCGCCACGCAGGCGCTCGACGCCGGCCGGCAGTTCGTCGGGCGACAGGCCGCGGTTGAACACCGTCACCCGGTGCCCCGCAGCGAGCAAGGCTTCGACGATATGCCGGCCGATGAACCGGCTGCCGCCGAGAACCAGGATCTTCATGCCGCCATTCTGCCGCCGCACCGGGGCCCGGCCGCGCCCGGCCAGCGGGGCGCCGGTAGAATCGGCGCATGGCTTCGATCCCTGTCCACTTCTGGCCGACGCGAGTGCATGCCGCCACGCGCCGGCAGTGCACGCGCGACCGAATTTGCGTCTGAGCGGCCCGACGCTGGCGCGGCTTGCTGCCGTGTCCCGCGGCCCGACGCGCCTGCCGCAGCGCCGCGGCAGCAGCCTCCCGAGTTGACCGCGCTGCTCCGCCGCGCCACTGAAGCCACCATGACCACCAAAAACAGCAGCGCCACCCCCACCGCGACCGACTACCGCAAGACGCTCAACCTGCCCGACACGCCGTTTCCGATGCGCGGCGACTTGGCGCAGCGCGAGCCGGGCTGGATCGCCGCCTGGGCCGGCACTGAGCAAAACCCTGGCCACTACAAGCGCCTGCGCGATGCCCGCCACGGCGCGCCGCTGTTTGTGCTGCACGACGGCCCGCCGTATGCCAACGGCAAGCTGCACATCGGCCATGCGGTGAACAAGATCCTGAAGGACATGGTCGTCAAATCGAAGCAGCTTGCCG
>JAYUSP010000007.1:0-2955 GCA_043755615.1 Betaproteobacteria bacterium | reverse complement strand
CCGCGCAGGGCGTCCAGGCGGTCAAAGCGTTCGGGGCTCATGCGGTGATCGTAGTGCTGCTCGGCGCGCCGCATCCCTAGGCTGGAAGTTGCCGACATTCGACGTAGCGGCGAATATCGCAGCCTGCTTGCCTCGGAGCCCCACCATGAGCCTGCGCATCGCCACCTTCAACTGCGAAAACCTCTTCAGCCGCCCCCTGGCCATGAAAGACGGCATGGGTGCCACCGGGCAGAAGGCCATCGACCACCACGCCGAGCTCAACCGCATCGTCGCCAAAGATATCTATGACGCGGCCGACATGGCGCGCTTGATCGCGCTGGACACCATCTACAAGTTCAGCGCCTTGAACACGCCCAGCAACAGCCTGGTGTTGCTGAACAAGATTCGCGGCCAGCTCTTCAAGCGCACGCAGGCCGGCGTGGTGACGGTGGTGGCCCCCGGGCGCGCTGACTGGACGGGCTGGTTCACCTTGCGCAGCAATGACGTGACCTGGGCAGCCACCTACAACACTGGCCGCGTCATCACTGAGACCAACGCCGACATTCAAGTCGTGATCGAGGTCGAAGACCGCCCCACGCTGAACCGCTTCAACGAGCAGGTGCTGGGCGCCAAGTTCAACAAGGCCTACCCGCACGTGATGCTGATCGACGGCAATGACGACCGTGGCATCGATGTCGGCATCCTCAGCCGCTTCCCCATTCGCGCGATGAAGAGCCACATCGACGACCGCAACGCAGAGGGCGAGCGCACCTATTCACGCGACTGCCCCGAGTACCTGATCGAGCTGCGCAGCGGCCGCAAGCTGATGGTGTTGCCCAACCACTTCAAGTCCAAACGCGGCGGCAACGGCGCAAGCGCTCAGGACAGGCGCAAGTTCCAGGCCGATGGCGCGCATGACATCGCCGTGCAAGCGCTGGCGCAAACCCAGCTCGTGTTGATCGCTGGTGACCTCAACGACACACCAGACTTCCCGAAGTTCGCCGCCCTCTGGCAAGACGGCTTTGTCGACGTGCAAGATCATCCCAACTATCCGCAAGACCGCCCCGGCACGTTCGACACCGGTACCGAAGCGAACAAGATCGACTACCTCATCATGTCGCCCAAGCTGCGCGCCAAACTTGAACACACCGGCATCGAACGACGCGGCTCCTACCACCCCAAGACCTGGCTGCCCTTTGACACGGTGACGGGCAAAGCCGACGAGGCCTCGGACCACCATCTGGTGTGGGCTGACTTCAAGCTCTAGACGGGGATCGTCCCGTACCCGACTTTGCGGCAGGCCCGCGGATCGGTATGCCACGCCACTGCCGCGCCTGAGCAGGATCCGCGGCCACCCGCAGATCCGCGCCTTCCTGCTCGACGTGCTGCGCGAGGTGGTCGCGGTCGGCCGCGCGCAGGGCGCGGACCTGGCGGAAAACTACGCCGAGTTGCGCCTGCAACTGGCCGACGATGTGGCGCCCAGGATAAGCACGGCGGAGCGCAAGTCCTGCCAGAGCGGCGCCAGCGTGGTGATACTGGCCGCGCCGCTGGCGGCAGCGGCTTCCAGCGTGCGCGCGCGCGCCGAAGTCGCGTCGGCGCCCAGCAGCAGCAGCACGCTCTTCAGGTTGTGCGCCTGGCGGCGCAGCACGGCCACGTCGCCGTCGCGGCAGGCGGCATCGCCGACGTCGATGTCAGCCTGAAACTGCGTCAGGCTCGACGCCCTGAATGCGTCGTACAGCGCGGCTTGCCCGCCGAAGTGGGCGTCGATGGCGGTGGCGCGCACATCCCGGGGCAGTGGCGTGGGTGCCGGTGCCGGTGCGGATGCCGGTGCGGATGCGGATGCCGGTTCGTCGAGCGCCTGCGTCACGCAGTCGGTCAGCGCGGCGAGCGACATCGGCTTTTCGAGCACACGCCAGGCGCCGAGCGCGCTCGCCTGCTCGCGCACGGCGGTCGAGACGCCGGCGCTGAATATGACGACGCGGGCGCCGCCGCGCAAGGCGGGGTCGGCCTGCAGCCGAGCCAGCAAGTCCAGGCCGCTGCCGTCGGGCAGCATCAAGTCGGTGAGCAGCAGCGCAAAGGCGCCTCCGGCCAGCGCCTGCCGGGCCTCTTCCAGCGTGCCGGCCTCGACCAGATCGACCGGCAAATCTTCGAGCGCCAGGCCGACGTAGCGGCGGATCAAGGCGTCGTCCTCAACCAGCAGCACGCGGGCGCGCGTCATCGGTTTGCGGTGTCCGCGGTGCCGAGCAGCTGGCGCAGGCGCAGCGGCAGTTCGGTGAGCAGGCGCGACTTGTGCACGACGGTCACGCCTTCGAGTGCGAAGCGGTAGGGGGCGAGGCCGGCCTCGTCGAGGGAGGTGATGACGATCAGCCGGCTGGCGGCGAATTGCGGCTGCGATCGCAGGCTCATGATCAAGGTCGCGCCGTCGATCCCGGGCAGCAGGATGTCGACGATCAGCACCCGCGGTTGCAACTGCCCGGCCATCGCCAGCCCGGCAATGCCGTCGTCGGCGAGTTTCACCTCGAGCTGCGGAAAATACTCGCGCAGCAGCAGCGACACCAGATTCTGAAAGTGCTTGGAATCTTCGATGACCAGCACGCAGCCCTCGTCGGGCACCCGCGTCACCGGCGCGGCCACGGATAGGTTGGCGGCGTGGGCGGTTGTTTGGGCTGTGGCCCGGGCTGCGGTGGCCTGCGCTGGAGCCACCGCCTGCACCCCACGGCGCTGGGCCAGCCAGCGTTCGACCGACACACGCAAAATGCGGCGGTGGCCCCCGGGGGTCTTCCAGGCCTCGAGTTCACCCCGGTCCACCATCAATTGCACCGAGCGCACCGCCATGCCAAGTTGGCGCGCGACTTCCAAGGTGCTGCAGTGAGCATCGGGCGCAGAGGGAATTTCGATCATGTCGTGAATTTTGCCAGTATCGGCTGACTTTGCCGATTCTTCGATTAGACGATACAAACGATATATTTGATAATT
>JAYUSP010000006.1:0-8847 GCA_043755615.1 Betaproteobacteria bacterium | reverse complement strand
GGCTCCCCGACCTGGGCTCGAACCAGGGACCTACGGATTAACAGTCCGGCGCTCTACCGACTGAGCTATCGAGGAACAGCCGTAGATTATAGCTTGGCCGTTGTGGCGGGCTCAAAGCGCGAACTGGACTGAAACGCGCAGGCTTCGCGGGCTGATGGGGAAGAGAAATGCGTGGCCGAACTGGAACGGCGACTCGCGCCAGGCCCGGGTGTTGGCGACGTTGTCGACGCCGATGCGCCAGGTTGCGACACGACCGGAGATCGTTGTTGTCACGCGGGCACCGACATCGACGCGGGTCCATGCTGGCAGCTTGATGCTGTTGTCGGGCAGTGCGCTGCGTCGGCCTTCATGAACCACGCTTGCCGACAGGTTCAGGCCTGGCCAGGCCGCGGCGTCGTGAGACACACGCAGCTTGAAGGTCTGACGCGGCACGTTCACCGGCCGCAAGCCGTTCAACCCAGCATCGGTGCTGTTCTGACGTTGGGCGTCGAGCAGCATCGCGCCGGCGTGCCAGTGCCAAGCGCCGTTGCGTATCGCAATGGCCGCCTCCAGGCCACGATGCCGCTGCAGGCCGTCGATCTTGCGCAGGCAACTGTTGGCAAGGTCGCAGGCGCCGATGTCTGCGGCTACCGGGCGCTGGATGTCGAAGGCGGCAATATGGCCCTCGGCAGTGTCGCCGGCAAATTTGACGCCGACTTCGAGTTGCCTGCTTTTCAGCGCCGGCAGCAGGGCGCCGCGGTTGACGTAGCGCTCGCGATTCGGAACCGCCTCAGATTCGACACCCTGGCCCCAGCTCGCATAAGCCATGAAGCGCGGCCTGAGATCGACATTGACGGCCGCCCAAGGTGTGGTGAAAGTCTGGCGGTGCGTCGAGCGCTCCAGCGCGGTGTGGCGCAGGCCGATCCAGAGCTGCAGGCCGGGCATCAGCTGGACAACGTCGCGTGCGTAGAGCTCGGTGCTGCGCTCGTCGCGTCGGGTTGCGGTGCCGGCGAGATCAGGCGCCGGCGGCGTCGTCAGCGAACCGTCGATGTGGCCAAGGCCGGCGTAGTTGAAGGCCTGCGCATTGAAGCGCTCTGACGTGTGCGTGCGCAGCACACCCAGCGTCACTTGGTGCTGCGTGGTGCCGATGGACACTGCGCCGCGCAGTTGGGCATCCAGCGCCGCCGTGTGCCGTTGTTCACCGTCGCTGCGAAAGTCGTAGACATCGAAGCTGCCGTCGGGGCAGTAGCGGTCAGGGTAGTACACGTCGTTGCCGGCGTCGTAGCAGCCGAAAGGAAACGCCACCCGGTCGTCGCTGCGCAGCCTTTGCGCTGCGATGTGGATCTGCGCCCGCCAGTCGGTCGCCAGTGCATGTGTCCAGCGCAGCGACGCCGTGGTGCCGGCCAGCACCACCGGCAGGCGCCAGGGCTGTTGATTCAGATTGGTTCGCGGGTCGATCTCGCGCGCCTCGGGCAGGCGAGCGCCGAGCAGGCTCAAACCCGGAACGCTGGGCTGTGCCTGGCGGCTGACTTCGATTTCGGCTTCGATGCGCGAACCCGCGTCGAGGCGCCATTCGGCGGCCAGCGCGACCAGGTGCCGCCGGCCCTTGGCCGCATCGGCCGCTGGATCGATATGCGTCGCAGCCGCGCTGAAGCGCAAGCCGCCGGCGCCTGCGGCACCAAATCGTTCGCTCCAGTCAAATTGCGCAGCGACACCGCCATCTTGTTGCCAGACCAGGCTGACGTTGCGCACCGACCCCCCGTTCGGCCGCTTGACGACGAAGTTGACGAGGCCGCCGGGTGCACTGGTGCCGGCCTGGATGCCGCTGATGCCGTGCAGCAGTTCGATGCGCTCCTTGTTGCCCAGCGCGATCGCGGTTTCGGCGTTGATCGGCAAGCCATCGCGGCGGAAGTTGCTGCGGTTGTCGAGCACGTAGCCGCGTGCGGTGAAACTGCTCCAGTAGCCTTCGGCGTTGTAGGCATCGCTTAACGATGCATCCAGGCGGGTGATGGCCGCGGGCGAAGTCAAGCCCCAGTCGGCGATCTGCTCGGCGCTGATCACGCTGCCCGACAGCGGCGATCGCGCCAGGGGCTGCTCGCCGAACCCGGCCACCGCGACAACCGGCGCGGCGCGGCCGCTGATGGTGATCGTTTGTGCAGTGCTTGGTGTTTGTGCCGCCGCCGTGAAACAAGCCAGCAGCGCCGCTGCGGCAACGAGTGTGTGCCGATGTGGAGAGAATTTCGATGCCATCGTTTGCCTTTGCAACGCATGGCAGGTCAGCTAAGTCACGATGCACATCGCCCAGAACGGGTGATATCGGGCGATATCGGAGGACGGCTTCCCTGCGCGAGGATTACCTCAAAGTCCTTACGGACTTTGAGACCCGCGTTCCCGCAGGTCTCAATCAGGTTCAAAGGGACTTTCTCAGCCGACACCGTCTGCACGGCGCCAGCACCCCTAGCGAAGAGGTCGGATTATGCCGCTGTCGCGGCCCGAAATCGTCAGCCCTCGTCAGCCCTCGTCAGCGCACGTCAACCCAGATCAGCCCTCGTCAGTCGAACACCGGCGACTCGACGCCGAGCACCTTGTGCAATTTCGGGCTCGTGGTGGTGTACTGCAGCAAGATGCGCTTGTCCGGGAAGACATACGGCGCCGCACCGAAAGCCGCCAGCGCGGCTTCATGAAAGCCCGACAGGATCAACTTCTTCTTGCCGGGATAGGTATTGATGTCGCCGACGGCAAAGATGCCCGGCACATTGGTCTCGAACTTTTCGGTGTCGACGTTGATCTGCTTGCGCTCGATCGTCAGGCCCCACTGTGCGATGGGCCCAAGCTTGGGGCTGAGGCCGAAAAAGACCAGCAGCATGTCCAACGGCACGATACGCGTGACGCCGTCGCCGCCGGTGACCTTGATCGCGGTGAGGCGGCCGTCGGTTTCTTCGATGGCTGCGATCTGGCCGACCATGAACTGCATCTCGAGCCGGTCGCAGAGTTCGCGCATGCGTGCGACGCTGGCCGGCGCGGCGCGAAAACCGTCACGTCGGTGGATCACGATCACGCTCTCGGCGCGATTCGGGCCGTCTTGCGCGAAGTTCAGCGCCCAGTCCAGCGCCGAGTCGCCACCGCCGACGATGACCAGGTTCTTGCCGGCAAAGGGTTGCGGGCTTTTGACGCTGTAGTGCAGTTGTGTGCCGTCGTACTTGTCGACACCCTCGACCTTCAGCGTGCGCGGCTGGAACGAGCCCACGCCACCGGCGATGAAGATCGTCGTCGTCAGCAAGCGCGTGCCGCGGCTGGTCTCGACCAGAAAGCGCTTGTCGGCCTGCTGCTCGACTACCGTGACTTCCTCACCAAGGTGGAAGGTCGCGCCGAAGGGCTCGATCTGCTTGAGCAGGTTGTCGGTGAGCTCCTTGCCGGTGCACACCGGCACGGCCGGGATGTCGTAGATCGGCTTGTCCGGATAGAGCTCGATACACTGCCCGCCGGGGTAGGCCAGTGAGTCGATGATGTGTGCCTTGATCTCGAGCAGGCCGAGCTCGAAGACCTGGAACAGGCCGACCGGCCCGGCGCCGACGATGACGGCATCGGTTTCGATGGGGCCGCCTGGGCCGGCCGCATCGGCGGCGGCGGGGATCTGCGGGTTCGGGACGGGTTCCATTCGACTTCGGTTTTGGTGGTCAGGGGCTAACGGTTTGGATGAGCGGCGAGGCGCCTGCAGCGACTCGCATCGCCGTGATGATCCATGCAGGGCATCGGTTCAGCGGATCAGATCCGCGCCTCGGCTCAGCGGATCAACTCTGACAGCTTGTCCTTGCGGTCTTTCCAGTCGTCGGCATCGGGCAGGCCGGGCTTGCTGCGCGTGATGCTCTTCCAGGTCTTGGCCAGATCGGCATTGAGCTTGATGAAATGGATCTGGTCGGCAGGCACGTCCTCTTCGGGCACGATCGCATTCACCGGGCATTCGGGGATGCAGACGGCGCAGTCGATGCATTCATCGGGGTCGATCGTGAGCATGTTTTCGCCTTCTCGAAAACAGTCGACAGGGCAGACATCGACACAGTCGGTGTACTTGCACTTGATGCACGATTCGAGGACGACATGGGTCATGGCAAGGGGCAATGAGTTGGCTGGCGGTGGCGGGCGATCGGGGGCCCGGGCGCGCGACGGGCCTTGTTGGCCCGGCCGCGCAGCGGTCAACTACAGATTTTACGCGGCCGGCAGCCGCACCGCCCGGGCGCTGCGCAGGGTCTTTGTGGCGTCGGCGCCGGGCCGCAGCGGCGTCGCCCCCACGCCCACCGTGACCACGGTCGGCCGACCGCTGTGCAGTAGCGCTGCTTCGGCCAGGCTGGCGATCTGGTGGTCGCTGGCGATCTGGTCGGGCCAACCCGCACGCGAGACGACGAGCACCGGCGTGTCGCCGGGCCAACCGGCATCGCGCAGGCGCCGGCCCAGGGCGGCGAGTTGGCGCCCGGCCATGTAGAAAACTTCCGTGTCGGCGCTGCGTGAAGCCTGCAAGGCGCCGGCCTGGGTCATCGCGGTGCTCAAGGTGACGCTGCGCCCGCGGCCGCGCCGGGTGAGCGGACGTTGGGTTGCCGCCGCAGCGGCGATGGCCGCGGTGACACCGGGCACAACTTCGCACGAGATGCCGGCTTCCGCGAGTGCTTCGAGTTCTTCTTCGAGGCGGCCAAACAGACTCGGGTCGCCGCCTTTGAGGCGCACCACATGGGCGTGGATTCGCGCTTGCTGCACGAGCAACGCATTGATCCGGGTCTGGCCGGTCGAGTCACAAAAACCGCGTTTGCCGACATCGAGCCAGCGTGCGCTTGGCGCGTATTCGCGAAGCGAGGGGTCGATCAAGGCGTCGAACAACACGACGTCGGCCTGTGCGAGCAGGCGTGCGCCGCGCACCGTGATGAGGTCGGCCGCGCCGGGGCCGGCGCCAATGAACGTCACCTTGCCGGTCATGTGCGCCCCAAGGACGCCGCCTTGCGGCGCCCGCCCCTCGCGGGGATCAAGGAAAGTGGCAAAGCCACATTTCCTTGAGAAAAATCGCCCTCGACAAGCAGCGCGCCGCTGGTGCGGTGGCTCACCGGGTCGACCACGATCAGCGCGCCGCCGACCCGGTTGTCGCGGTACGCGGTCAGCGGCAGCGGCTGCTGCAGGGCCACGCGCACGCGGCCGATATCGTTGACCGCAAGCTCTTTGGCGTCGGTGGCGCGCAGGGTCTGGATATCGAGCCGATGCTCGATCGTGGTGATGCGCGCCTGCACCCAGCGATGACCGTGGCGGACCCAATATTTGCGGCCGATTTGCGCCGGCTCGGTATCCAGCCAGGACAGCGTGGCGCTGAATTCGGTGGTCGGCTGCGCCACTGCCTGTCGCCCGCCAAGATCGACAAGGGCGACGATCCAGTCACCGCGCGAGATGTCCAGCGGCCGGTCGAGCACCAGGCCCGCCGACTCGCCGACACCGGCGAAGCCGACTTCGCGGCCGGCACGCCGCAGCGCCGTCACCGTCGCCTGCTGGCCGCCGGGGAAGACCTGAATCCGGTCACCGCGCCGGACGCCGCCGCTGGCCAGCCGGCCCCAGAACACACGCTGCGGGTTGGCGCCAGCGTCGAGCCGTGCGACATACTGCACCGGCATCGCCAGCGGCGCTTCGGCCTCGTCTGCCGCCGCCGGCAAAGACTCCAGAAGTTGCAGCAGAGTCGGGCCGCGATACCACTCGGCTGCGAGCGGGATCGTCACGTTGTCACCGCGCAATGCCGATACCGGCACGATGCCGGCAGGCACGATGCCCGCATCGTCGGCGAAGGTCTGCAAGGCCGCGCTCACGGCCTCGAAAGCGGCTTGGGTTTCGCCGTCGACCGCGTCGAGCTTGTTCACCGCAAAGACGATCGACGGCACCCGCAGCAGGTGCGCCAGCAGCGCATGGCGGCGCGTCTGCGGCAGCAGTTCGACGCGGGCCGCGCGCCAATCGATCTTGGTGATGTCGACGAGCACCACCGCGGCGTCGCTGCCGGCGGCAGCGGTGACCATATTGCGGGTGTACTGCTCATGGCCGGGTGCGTCGGCGATGATGAACTTGCGTTTGCGGGTGGCGAAATAGCGGAATGCGACGTCGATCGTGATGCCTTGTTCGCGTTCGGCTTCCAACCCGTCGGTGAGCAGTGACAAGTCGATGGCCTGGCCCGCAGCGCGCTTTTCCAGGCTCTCGAGCTGGTCGGCCAGGATCGCGCGGCTGTCGTACAGCAAGCGGCCGATGAGCGTGCTCTTGCCGTCGTCTACGCTGCCGGCGGTGAGAAAGCGCAGCGCGCGGTGCGAGTCAGTGTGGGCGCCGACGCGGGAGTCGGGTTGGCGGTCGCCGCGCAGCGCCTGGCTGGTTTGAGCTGACATCAGAAATACCCCTCTTTTTTGCGCCGCTCCATCGCGCTGTCTGAAGCGCGGTCGTCCATTCGCGTGGCGCCACGTTCGCTGACGGTGACGGTCAACGTTTCGCTGACGACTTCAGCCGCGTTGGCCGCCGCGCTTTCTACCGGGCAGGTGCAGGTCATGTCGCCGACGGTGCGAAAGCGCACCTGGACGTTTTCGACCTGCTCGCCGGGCAGCACCGGCGTCACCGGCGTCACTGGCACGAGCAGGCCCTTGCGGCGGACGACATCACGCTGGTGGGCGTAGTACATCGCCGGCAAGGGAATACCTTCGCGGTTGATATACAGCCAGACATCGGCCTCGGTCCAGTTGCTGATCGGGAACGCGCGGAAATGTTCGCCCGGCTTGATGCGGGTGTTGAACAGGGTCCAGAGTTCGGGCCGCTGCTCCTTGGGCTGCCATTGGCCGAAGCTGTCGCGGTGGCTGAAGATGCGTTCCTTGGCACGCGCTTTCTCTTCGTCGCGTCGCGCGCCGCCGATCAGGCAGTCGAAGCGGTGTTCTTCGATCGCCTCGAGCAGGGTCACGGTCTGGTGCGGGTTGCGCGATTCGAGCGCGTGGCCTAAGCGGATCGTGCCGCGCGCGATCGAATCATCGAGATGGGCAACAACGAGGCGCTCGTCCATCTCGGCAACCCGGCGGTCGCGGAATTCGATGACTTCGGGAAAGTTGTGCCCGGTGTCCACATGCAGCAGCGGGAACGGCAGCCGGCCGCTGAAGTTCTGACCGTCGCGGTCGTCATGCGCGTGCGACTTGAAGGCCTTCTCGGCCAGCCGCAGCACGACGCAGGAATCCTTGCCGCCGGAAAAGAGCAGCGCCGGGCGCTCGAACGAGGCCGCAACTTCGCGCAGGATGAAGATCGCTTCTTCTTCCAGGCCGTCGAGGTGGCGCTGGTCGATGTCGGGCAGCAGGTGTTCGATCGGCGTCGGGGCGTTCATGTCAGGGCGCTTTCTGGTTGCACGTGCAGGCCACATTCCTTGGCCGAGTTGTCTTGGCTTCGGCCGGCCGCTTGGGCGGTCTTCACATCGGCGTTGCCGATATGAGCCTGCGCCGAAACGTCGTCGCAGCCCGCCGCGCTGCGCGCGTCGTCCGGCGCATTCGCGCCGACCGAATGTGGCTTCAAATGCAAGCCACATTCTTTCGCGCCTTCGTTTTCCCACCACCAGCGCCCCGCGCGGAACGGTTCACCGACGGCGATCGCGCGGGTGCAAGGCGCGCAGCCGATGCTCGGAAAAAACTCGTCGTGCAGCGGGTTGTAGGGCACCTGGTGGGCGCTGATGTAGTGCCAGATATCGGCCCACGACCAATCGGCCAGCGGGTTGAGCTTGATGCGGCCGTCGGCGTCGATATCCCTGAAGGGGACCACCGAGCGTTGGTCGGATTGCTCGCGGCGCAGGCCGGTGACCCAGGCGCTGCGCTGGCTGAGCATGCGCGCCAGCGGTTCGAGCTTGCGCAGGCCGCAGCAAGCCTTGCGCAGGTCAACGCTCTTGAACATCGCGCGATCGCCATGTTGGCCGACGAAGTGCAGCACCGCTTCGGCACGCGGCTTGAAGCGCGCCACCGTCAGGCCGTAGCGCTGCTCGATGCGCGGGATCAACGCCAGCGTTGCAGCGTGCAGCGCGCCGGTGTCGAGTGTGGCTACCGAGATATCGAGGTGGTGACGCGCGATCAGGTCGGTCAGCACCATATCTTCGGCGCCCAGGCTGGTCGCCTGCACCACCGCGCCAGGGTGCTCGCTGGTGATCGATTGCAGCACTGCGACGGCATGGGCGACGCGCTCGTCGAAACCCGCGGTGGCGCGGGCGTAGAGCTCAATGGCGGACATTCGGCACCCCGACGCTGGCAGCATCGCCACGTCCGAAAAGCGGCTGCGGCTCGACCGTGTCGCCCTGGTAGTGGCCAGCAAAAAAGCGCAGCGCACGTTGCGCCGATTCCAGGCTCTGGTCGGCACGCAGCTCGACCGCGTCGAAGCCGGTGCGCTGCAACAGCGGCAGCATGTCGACCAGCACTTCGCCGGCGGCGCGGATCTCGCCGCCGAAGCGCAGCCGCGTGCGCAGCAGCCGCGCCTGACTGTAGGCGCGGCCGTCGGTCCATTTCGGAAACTGCAAGACGACCAGTGCAATTTGCATGAGGTGGGGCTGCAAGGCTTCGACATCCTGGTCGTTGTTCACCACCACGCCCAAGGCCTGCTGAGCACGGTCATCGCTAGTGGCGGGTTCGCGCCGGGCCAGCCAGTCGTCGAGGCTGTAAAGACGGTGGTCGGCAGCGTTGGCCCAGGCGTCGTGCAAGGGGTCGATGAATTTCATTGAGGGCTCCCGGGTCCGGCTTCAAGCCGCAGTGGTCTGGCGCACGCGGTCGGCCGCGGTGCGGAAGGGCAGGGTGCCGATGCGGCGCACGGTGTCGACAAAGCGCTCGTTGTGCTGGCGCTCGTCGCGGTAGG
>JAYUSP010000005.1:0-2959 GCA_043755615.1 Betaproteobacteria bacterium | reverse complement strand
CGATGGTTTACTACCCCTTGGCCGCGTTGATGCTCGCCGGCATCCGCGAGGTGCTGCTGATCAGCACGCCGCAAGACACGCCGCGCTTCACGGCCCTGCTCGGCGACGGCAGCCGCTGGGGCATGGACATCCGCTACTGCGTTCAGCCGAGCCCCGATGGGCTGGCGCAGGCCTTCATCCTCGGTCGTGAGTTCGTCGGCGGCCGGCCGAGCGCGCTGGTGTTGGGCGACAACATCTTCTACGGCCACGACTTCCAGGGCCTGCTCGCGGGCGCCGCCGGGCGCACGCATGGCGCCAGCGTGTTCGCCTATCACGTGACCGACCCCGAACGCTACGGCGTGGTGGCCTTCGACAAGCAACGCCGGGCGCAAAGCATCGAAGAAAAGCCCAAGGCGCCCAAGAGCAACTACGCCGTCACCGGGCTGTACTTCTACGACGCGCAGGTCTGCGACATTGCGGCGGCGATCAAGCCCAGCGCGCGCGGCGAGCTCGAGATCACCGACGTCAACGCCGCCTACCTGCGCCAAGGCGAACTGACTGTCGAGATCATGGGCCGCGGCTACGCCTGGCTCGACACCGGCACTCATGACAGCCTGATGGAAGCGGGGCAGTTCATCGCCACGCTGGAAAAGCGCCAGGGCCTCAAGGTCGCCTGCCCGGAAGAAATTGCGTTCCGCAGCGGCTGGATCGACGCCGCCCAACTCGAAGCGCTGGCGCAGCCGATGCTGAAAAACGGCTACGGGCAGTACCTGCTCAAGCTCTTGAGCGACAGGGTGTATTGAGGCCCACCGACCGGATGACTCAGTTTGATGCGTTTGCATCAAACTGCTAAACTGTTCAGGATGCGCACCACCCTCGATCTGCCCGACGCCCTGCTGCGCCAGCTCAAGGCGCAGGCCGCGCTCGACGGCACTACGCTCAAGAGCCTGATCGCCGAATTGGTCGAACGCGGCCTCGCGCAGCGCAGTGCAACGCCCTCCAGGGCGCCGCGCAGCAAGCTGCCGACCCTTGTTCCGAGGCGACCGCTCGCAATCAAGAACCCCACCAACGCGCGCTTGTTTGAGCTTCTCGATGACGAGTGACACGCAGCCAGGGCAAGGCGCGCGCCCCGTCGTACCGCGGGGGGATCTGCCCGATGTCAACGTGTGGCTCGCGCTATCGGCACCCTCCCATCCGCACCACACGGCTGCCCAGTCGTATTGGCAGCAGAAGGAACTGCCTGCGGTGTGGTTCAACCGTGTGACCATGCTCGCTTTGTTGCGGCTGCTTTGCCAGCCCAAGGTCATGGGCTCAGCCACGGTGACACTGCCGCGTGCGGCCGCCGTTTATGGCCACTTCATGAACATGCCCGAGGTCGGCTTCTTGAATGAGCCGACGCGTTGTTCGCAACTGTTGACCCGCATGCTCGATGGCACTGACGGCGGCACACCCGTGCCGCGCCTGCTGACCGACATGTACCTGGCAGCATTTGCCACGGCGGCCGGGCTTCGCCTGGTCACGTTCGACCGCGACTTCCTGCGCTTCAAGGGCCTGGACGTGCTGCGACTGTCGACGCTCTCGCACTGAACCTCATGAACGTCACGCCCACCGCCCTGCCCGGCGTCTTGATCCTGGAGGCCAAGGTCTTCGCCGACGAACGGGGATTCTTCACGGAGAGCTTCAACCAGCGCGCCTTCGACGCGGCGGTCGGCAAGGCCGTGGCCTTCGTGCAGGACAACCATTCACGCTCGCAGCGCGGTGTGCTGCGCGGGCTGCACTACCAGTTGCCACCGCACGCCCAGGGCAAACTGGTGCGCGTGGTGCGCGGCAGCGCGTTCGATGTGGCCGTGGATGTGCGCAAAGGCTCGGCCACCTTCGGCCGCTGGGTCGGCGCGATGCTGGATGCCGCAAGCCACCGGCAGATGTGGATCCCGCCCGGCTTCGCGCATGGCTTCCTGGCGCTCGAAGACGACACCGACTTCCTGTACAAGACGACCGACTACTACGCCCGTGACTGCGAGCGTGCCATCGCCTGGAACGACCCTGCAATCGGCATCGACTGGCCGCCCCTGGGCAGCGCCCCGCTGCTCGCCGACAAGGACGCCGCCGCGCCGTTCTTGGCCACGGCAGACACCTTCTGACAGCACTGCATGACGACACCGATTCCCGTTCAACCCGTGATCATGGCCGGCGGCGGCGGCACCCGGCTGTGGCCGCTGTCGCGCGCCGGCTATCCGAAGCAGTTCCTGGTCCTCACCGACGGCAACCGCAGCCTGTTCCAGCTGGCAGTGCAACGCCTGCAAGACCTTGGCGCCGACGACATCACACTCGCGCCGCCGCTGACGATCGGCAACGAGGAGCACCGCTTCCTGGTACTCGACCAGTTGCGCGAAGCCGGCGGCGACCCGGGCATGGTGGTGCTCGAACCCGCGGCGCGCAACACCGCGCCGGCCATGACGCTGGCCGCCTTGCAGGCCGTGGAAGGCGGCGCCGACCCGGTGCTGGTCGTCGTCGCGGCCGACCACACCATGGCCGACCTCGGCGCTTTCACGCGGACGCTGCAAGTTGCCGTGCGCGAGGCCGCGCGAGGTGCCGTCGTGGTGCTGGGCATCACACCCGACCAGCCCGAAACCGGCTACGGCTACATCAAGAGCGCGGCCAGCGCTGAGGGCGCCGCACGCGTCGAGCAGTTCGTCGAAAAGCCCGACCTCGCCACGGCCGAGCGCTACCTCGCCGACGGCCACTACACCTGGAACAGCGGCATGTTCGTGGTGCGCGCGTCGGTGTGGCTGGCCGCGCTGGCGCAGTTCCGCCCCGATATCGCCGCAGCGACGCGCGCGGCCTGGGCCGGCCGCACGACCGACGCGGTCTTCGTGCGTCCGGCCAAGGCCGAATTCGCCAACGTGCCCGCCGAATCGGTCGACTACGCCGTGATGGAGCGCTGCCCCGGCAGTGCCTTCGACATCCGCATGGTGCCGCT
>JAYUSP010000004.1:0-2965 GCA_043755615.1 Betaproteobacteria bacterium | reverse complement strand
ATCAAGCTCAAGACGATTTACGAGTTGCTCGAATCGATCTCGGACCGCTGCGAAGACGTGGCCAATTTGATCGAGGGCGTGGTCCTCGAGAACTCCTGATCTGCCTTCGATGACCCCGATCGAAGGTTTCTGGGTGATCGCCATGCTCGTCGTGCTGGCGCTGGCGTTCGACTTCATGAACGGCTTTCACGACGCCGCGAATTCGATCGCCACCGTCGTCTCCACCGGCGTGCTCAAGCCGCAGCAGGCGATTCTGTTCGCGGCGTTCTTCAACGTCGTCGCGATCTTCATCTTCGAGTTGAAAGTGGCGGCGACGATCGGCAAGGGCATCGTGGTGCCTGGCGTGGTCGACCAGCATGTGGTGTTCGGCGCGCTCATCGGCGCGATCTTCTGGAACATCGTGACCTGGTGGCACGGCATTCCGTCGAGCTCGTCGCACGCCTTGATCGGTGGCATCGTCGGCGCCGTGATCGCCAAATCGGGTGTCGATGCGCTGATCGGCGCGGGGGTGTGGAAGACGGTGGCTTTCATTCTCGTCTCACCGCTGCTCGGTTTCGCGCTCGCGTCGCTGCTGATGGTGGCGGTGGCGCACCTGTTCCGACGCACCTCGCCGCTGTACATTGACAACTGGTTTCGCCGCCTACAGCTCGTCTCGGCGGGCCTGTACAGCCTGGGCCATGGCGGCAACGACGCGCAAAAGACGATTGGCATCATTTGGCTGTTGTTGATCTCCGCGGGCCGCTTGTCGCCCGACGCAAAAGCGCCACCGGGCTGGGTGATCTGGTCGTGCTATATCGCCATCGGCCTGGGCACGATGTTCGGTGGCTGGCGCATCGTCAAGACGATGGGCCAGAAGATCACGAAGCTCAAGCCGGTGGGCGGTTTCTGCGCTGAAACCGGCGGCGCGATCACGCTGTTCCTGGCCACGGGTCTGGGCATTCCGGTGTCGACCACGCACACGATCACGGGCGCGATCGTGGGCGTGGGTTCGGTGCGGCGTGCCTCGGCGGTGCGCTGGGGCGTGGCGGGGAACATCGTTTGGGCGTGGGTGTTCACGTTCCCCGCGTCGGCATTCGTTGCTGCCTTGTTCTACTGGCTGAGTTTTTCCCTGTTCAATTGAGTGCCACGGGACACTAGCTGGGCTTCGGCCCGGCTTGTTCCGCCTCGTACTCGAAGTAGCGTTGCGCGCTGAACGACAGCGTCGCCATCAGCGCTGCCGCGCCCAATGCGAGCGCGAACACAACGCCGATCACCGTGAACCAGCCGCTCTTGTGGGCGCGCGTGCCGACGTTGAAGCGGGCGTTCCAAACTTCGTCACTCGTCAGGCCGATGACGATGGCGTGCAGCATCGTCGCCGCCAACATCAGCCCCAGCAAGGGAATCAGCAACCAGGAGAGGTGGTCGTCCAGACCGAAGGCGCGGGCGCGCAGCACCCCGTAGACACCCAGCAGCGTCGGCCAGGGGCTCAACCAGGCTAGAGGATCGCGCACGCCGTACAGGTACAGGCGCTGCAGGCCGAAGCTGCCGCCGAGCAGGGCGATCCAGCTGGCCAAGGTCTTGGATCGGTAGCGCGCCGGCGGCGGGTGCGTCATGCGGATGTCGGGGGAGAGGTCGCGCCCTGGCCCAGCACTTTTTGCATCAACACCACGTCGAGCCAGCGCTCGAACTTCCAGCCCGCCCCGAGGATGTTCCCCGTGGTTTCGAAACCGAGCGCGCGGTGCAGCGCGATCGAGCCGGTGTTGTTCGCATCGCCGATCACGGCCAGCATCTGGCGCGCACCCAAAGCCTCGCAGTGCGCGAGCAGCTCCGCCAGCAGCAGGCGGCCCAGCCCTTGGCCCATGGCGTCAGAGGCCATGTAGAGCGAGTCCTCCACGCAGAACCGGTAGCCGGGGCGTGGGCGGAAGTGATTGGCGTAGGCGTAGCCTTTGACGACGCCGGCGCATTCGGCGACCAGCCAGGGCAGGCCTTTGGACGTGACGTCGGCGCGGCGCTGCCGCATCTGGTCGGCTTCGGGGGGCTCCAGCTCGAAGGTGCCCGTGCCGTTGAGCACGTGGAATCGGTAGATCTCGGTGATCGCGCCGAGGTCCGCATCGGTGCTCGGTCGGATCAGGGTGGGGCCCGTGGGTGGCATGTCAGTGGAAGTCCGAGGGCTGGGTTCACCTGAGTCTACAATGCACGGTTTTTCCGCCGACTCGCCCGCAGGCATGAGCGCCCCGGGGCGGGCGGACACCGCGCCGCAGGCTGCGCGGCGGCGGCACCTCTCAAGCTTAGGAACCCGTATGGTCGTGGTCCGTCTTGCCCGTGGCGGCGCAAAAAAGCGCCCGTTCTTCAACATCGTCGTGGCCGACTCGCGCACGCGGCGCGATGGCCGCTTTATTGAGCGCGTCGGTTTTTACAATCCTGTCGCCGCCGGCGGCGAGCAGCCGCTGCGCGTGGCGTTCGATCGTGTCGCGCACTGGCCGAGCAACGGCGCCCAGGTGTCCGCCACGGTCGAGCGCCTGCTCAACCAGGCCAAGGCCAGCGCCTGAATCCAGGTTCTGGCGCTGCGGCCCACCCGCGTGGGATGTCGGCCGACGAGCCCGCCTTCCCGGCCGACGCGATCGAGGTCGCGCGCATCGGTGAAGCCTGGGGCGTGAAGGGCTGGTTCAAGGTCGTGCCCTTTTCCTCCGACCCGCAGGCGATTTTTTCGTCGCGCCGCTGGTTCATCAAGGCGCCCCTGCCCAGCAGCCGCATCGTCGCGGCGCCGATCGACAAGCCTGCCTTGCCCGAGTTGCTGCGCATCTCGGGTGTCAAGGAACATGGCGACAGCGTCGTCGCGCAGGCGCAAGGCATCGAGTCTCGCGCCGATGCGCAGGCATTGCGCGGAGCCCGCGTCTTCGTTGGGCGCTCGAGCTTCCCGACCCAGGGTTCCGACGAGTTCTATTGGGTCGATCTGATCGGCCTGCACGTCGTGAATCGCCAAGGT
>JAYUSP010000003.1:0-8887 GCA_043755615.1 Betaproteobacteria bacterium | reverse complement strand
CGATCCCGATCCCGATCGCCGTGTCGGCGCGCCATGTGCACCTTACCGAAGCCGCGTGCGCTGTACTCTTCGGCGGCCCGCTGCACGCGGCCAATGCGCTGAGCCAGCCCGGCCAATGGGCGGCGCAGGAAACCGTCGACGCCATCGGCCCGCGTGGCGAGCTGCACCACCTGCGGGTGCTCGGGCCCTGCCGCGCCGCCAACCAGATCGAGATCTCGGCGACCGACGCTTTTGTGCTCGGCGTCGACGCGCCGCTGCGGCTGTCGGGCCAGACGCAGAAGACCCCGGTCGTCACCCTTCGCGGCCCGGCGGGCAGCTTGCGCAGCGACGGCGTGATCGTCGCCCAGCGCCATATCCACGCGACACCGGCCGACGCCGTGGCGCTGGGCGTCGTCGACGGCCAGACGGTGGATGTCGAAGTCCAGGGGCAGGGCCGATCGCTGGTCTACCGCGATGTCGCGGTGCGCGTCAGCGCCGACTGCCATACCGAGATGCACATCGACACCGACGAGGCCAACGCCGCCCATATCGACCATGTTGGCAGCGGCGTGATGGTGCGCGCCGGCACGGCGCTGGCGCGCATCCAGCCAGCCGGGCCGCCGTAGCGCGACATCCGCACCGCGTGCCGCACCAGAACCCGGTCAGTCAATGACCTTGCCCTTGTCTTACGGAGTCCCCCCATGCCCTCGATGAAAGCCGCCGTCGTCCACGCCTTCGGGCAGCCCTTGAAGATCGAAGAAGTGCCAGTGCCCGAGGTCACTGCCGGCCAGGTGCTGGTCAAGGTCGTCGCCTCGGGCGTCTGCCACACCGACCTGCACGCCGCCGGCGGCGACTGGCCGGTCCGGCCGGCGCTGCCCTTCATCCCCGGCCACGAAGGTGTCGGCTTTGTCGCCGCACTCGGCGCGGGGGTCAAAGGCATCAAGGAAGGCGACCGTGTCGGTGTGCCCTGGCTGCACACCGCCTGCGGCCGCTGCGAACATTGCATCACCGGCTGGGAGACGCTGTGTGACGCGCAGCAGATGACCGGCTACACGGTCAATGGCGGGTATGCCGAATATGTGCTCGCCGACCCGGGCTATGTCGGCCTGCTGCCGGCGAATGTCGGCTTTGCCGAGATCGCGCCGGTGCTCTGCGCCGGGGTCACGGTCTACAAGGGCTTGAAGATGCTCGACTGCAAACCGGGCGACTGGGTCGCGATCTCGGGCATCGGCGGCCTGGGCCACTACGCGGTGCAATATGCCAAGGCGATGGGCTTTCACGTCGTGGCCGTCGATGTCGACGATGCCAAGCTCGCGCTGGCCCAGCGCCTGGGCGCAGAGATGCTCGTCAACGCGGCCACGCAGGACCCGATCGTCGAGCTGCAACGTGCGCTGCGCGGCGCGCACGGGGTGCTCGTCACCGCGGTATCCAGCGATGCTTTTTCGCAGGCGCTGGGCATGTTGCACAAGCGCGGCACGATGGCGATGGTCGGGCTGCCGCCGGGCGACTTCCCGCTGCCGATCTTCGATGTCGTGCTCAACGCCAAGACGGTGCGTGGCTCGATCGTCGGCACCCGCAAGGATCTGCAAGAAGCACTTGCCTTTGCCGGCGACGGCAAGGTGCGTGGCACGTATGTCGAAGACCGGCTCGACAATATCAACGCGGTCTTCGCGCGCATGAAGCATGGCGATATCGAAGGCCGTGTCGTGCTGCGCATCGCTAACGAAGCTTGAGCCTCACGCCGTCGCCACGCCCAGGCGCATCCAGCCGATGAGCAGGCAGATCGCCAGACACATCACCGAGTTGACGCAGTTGACGAGTACCGCCCGGTTGATGCGCTGGCCGCCCTCTTCGTAGAGCCACAACGCCAGGGTCGCGTTGGAGCCGAGGAAGATGGCCCAGGTGAACAACGAGTGCTGGTCGGAATGGCCGCTGGCGCCGATCGTCCACAGCGTGGGCAGGTAGACCACGATGCGCACGCTGTTGAAGGCGGTGAAGGCCCAGGTGAGCAGCTTGCCGTGGCAGGTTGCGCGTGCGGCCGGGGGCGTCGGGTGGACCCGATGGCCTGGTCTGGCGGCCGGGCGGCTGAGCGGGGTCATGGTGGCGGCGGTTATTTGCATATCGGTCTCCATTTGCTCGCAGCCAGTGTTGCGAAGTCGGCCTGTCTAGACCTTCAGCGCGCGTGAAAGTCGGCTAAAAACGCTGGCGGTGATTTGTGCGCGCTCGGCACGCGCTGCGCCGGCAGCGACCAGCATCGGCGCTCCCCGGCTACCACCCGCCGCATGCCCGACCCGGCTTCCAACCTGTGCTTCGGCCGCTTCGAACTGCAACCCCGGCAGCGCCGCCTGCTGGTCGACGGCCGCGACGCCGGCCTCGGCGGCCGCGCGCTCGATGTGCTGATCGTGCTGGCGCAGCGTGCCGGCCAACTGGTCAGCCGCAACGAGCTGATCGACCTCGCCTGGCCCGGCCTGGTGGTGGAAGAAAACAACCTCAGCGTGCAGATCAGCGCGCTGCGCAAGGTGCTCGGCGGCGCGATCATCGCGACCGTCCCGGGATGTGGTTACCGCTTCACTTCGCCGGTGCAGACGCCGCAGGCGAGCGACCCGATTGCGCCGGCCCCTGCGCAAGCACAAGCGCAAGCACGAGCACAAGCACAGGCGCAAGCCCAAGTGCAAGGACAAGCGCAAGCCGCCGCAGCGCCGGCGTCGCCCAAGCTGCCGACCCATCTGCCGGCGACGCTGCCGCCGCTGATCGGCCGCGATGATGACCTGGCGGCCCTGGGCGTCTTGATCGACCAGCACCGGCTGGTCAGCGTGGTCGGCGCCGGCGGCATCGGCAAGACGCTGCTTGCGCAGCACCTGCTCGCCGGGCGCGAACACAACCACGCCCACGGCGTTTGTTGGATCGAACTGGCGCCGGTCAGCGATGCGTCGGCGCTGCCGGGTGCGATCGCGGCCGCAGTGGGTGTGCGCGTCGGCGGCGGCGATGATCCGCTCGCCGCGCTGGCGCGCGCGCTGGCCCCGCTGGACGTGCTGATCGCGCTCGACAACGCCGAGCACCTGTTGGCGGATGCCGCGGCGCTGGCCGATGCGTTGCATCGCCTGGCGCCGAAACTGCGGCTGCTGATGACCAGTCAGGCGCCGTTGAAGCTGGCTGCCGAGCGGGTGCTGCGGCTCGGCCCCCTGGCGGTGCCGCCGGGGCCAATGCCTGCGCAGCAGGCGCTGGCTTTTGGCGCCGTGGCGCTGTTTGTCGAACGCGCGCAGGCCGCCGATGCGCGCTTCGTTCTGAGCGATGCGGCGGCGCCGGCGGTGATCAGCTTGTGCCAGGCGCTGGACGGCATGGCGCTGGCAATCGAGCTCGCGGCGGCGCGTGCGCCCACGCTCGGCGTGCAGCGCCTGGCCAGCGCCATGGACGAGCGGCTGCGCGTGCTGACCAGCAGCCGCAACCGCAACGCACCGGCACGCCAGCAAACCTTGCGCGCGGCGCTCGAATGGAGCCACGCGCTGCTCGACGAGCGCGAACAGGTGGTGCTGCGCCGGCTGGCAGTGGTGGCCGGCAGCGCCTCGCTCGAACTGATTCAGCGCATCGCGGTCTGTGCGCGTTTCAACGAGTGGGACGTGCTCGACGCGCTGGATCTGCTGGTCGAGCGCTCGCTGGTGGCAGTGCTGGCGGTGGCCGCGGACCAGGCGCCGCGCTACCGCTTGCTGGAGTCGCCGCGTACCTATGCGCGCGAGCAGCTGCAGGCGGCGGGTGAACTTGAGCCGGTGCAACGGGCCCACGCGTTCGCGGTGCGCGACCTGCTCACCGCGATGCGCGACGAGCGTGACGCCGGTCTCGTGCCTTACGACAACAACCGCGATGCCGCACGTGCCGATGCCGACAACGCGCGCGACGCATTCGGCTGGGCCCGCGCAGCGGGGCAGGCCGCGCTCGCGCTGGAGATCGGTGGCCTGCGCCTGCACCTGCTGCCGACGGAGGCGGTCGCGCAGCGGCTGGCGCTGTGTGATGCCGTGGAGGCGCTGCTCACGGCCGAGTTGCCGGCAGCACAACAAGCCCAGGCCTGGTACGAGGTCGGGTTTGCGATGAGCAACGCGCGCCGCCGCCGGTCCCTGGTGGCCGCGCAGCGGGCGGTGGAGATCGTCCGCGGCGCGCCGGATGGATTTGCCGGCTCGCAACGGCTGCTGGCGATGGCGCTTTGCAGCGTTGCCGTCGCGGCCGCCACGCTGCGCGACGAAGCAACGGCCCGCAACGCGATGGCGCAGGTGCTGGAACTGGAGCGCGCCGACTGGCCATTGCCGAGCCAGCGCAGGAGTCTGGAGGCGCAGTTTTTCGTGCAGCAGATGCTCGGCAATGCCGCCGAGATGGTTCAGCTGGCGCAGCGCTGCGTCGCGCTCGATCGCCGCGTCGGCATGTCGAGCAAGACCTCGATCCTTTGGCTCGCCGACGCGCAACTGGCCTGCGGTGATGCGGCCGCGAGCGTGGCCACCGGCCGCGAACTGCTCGCCCAACTCGAGGGAAGCCGCAACGTCCAGGGCCTCGCCTACGCGCGCATGAACCTGGCGGCCGTGCACCTGACGCAGGGTGACCTGACCCATGCCCGACCGTTGCTCGAAGCCGGTTGGTTACAGACGCAGGTGTTGGACTTCATGCGTCCGTACTTCGCCGACTACCTGGCGCTGCTCAGCGCATTGGACAGTCGGCCCGGCGCCGCGGCTTGGCTTTGTGGTTATGCCGACGCCGCCTACGTCGCGTTCGAGGACGCGCGTCAGCCCAACGAGGCCGCCGCGATCGAACGCGCACGCCACCTCGCGCGCGCCGCGCTCGGCGACGCCGAATTCGAACGCCTGCAGGCCGAAGGCGCGCGCAGCAGCGGCGACGCAGCCGCCGCGCTGGCGTTCGCCCGGACGCGCTGAGGCGCTGACGCGCGTCCTCGATCGCGCCCAGACTCGTCATCAGGTGCACTCACGCAGACCTTGACGGCGGTATTCAGCGGCAGCGCCACGGGGTGCAGGTCCCGGGCACGCGATGGGTCTTGCCCGGCTCCTTGACGCTGGGCTGCACGACGTCAGCACCGCCTTGCGCGGCGACCGCGGCATGCGCGGCGTGTGCGGGCAGCATGCTGCCGGACAACAGGGTCAGCGCCGTGGCGAGGAAGGCGGCGCTGCGCGAAGCGATGCGAAGCAGTTTCGAGGTGGTCATGTGAAGCTCCTGGTCAAGGGTGGTTGAGACGGGGGGTCGAAGATCGGGTCAGCGCCTGTGGTCGGTCGGCGGCCGGGTGCGTTGCCGATGCAGGCCAGTATTCCGACAGCGCCGAGGCAAGACCTTTAGCGCGCGTGAAACGTGGCTAAATCGTGTCGGTGGTGATGGCCAGTAGCCGGTGTCGTCGACCTTGCTCAAGGTCCGGACGCTGAACACCGCTGCCGGGTGGCGAGCGGCGTTGTTGACCACCCTGGCCACATCGACCACGTCGGCCCCGCTGGCCACACCGGCCACACCGGCCACGCCTGTCACGTCGGCAGCGGGCAGGCTTGGCCCGGCTGGCGTGGCCCCGTCGGCGCAGCGCTCAACCCAGGCCCAGCGGCGCCGGCAGCAGGTTCAGGATGCGCGTGAACAGGGCCTGGTACTCCTGGGCCGGCGGATGGCCGGTGAGCGGGTCGCGGTTGAGTGAAAACGCGGCGTCGAGCAGGGTCCAGTCTTCGTGGGTCAATACCTCGCGGGCCAGCGGCAGCACCTCGGTTTCTTCGACCCGCATGTGGCCGAGGTAGAAGTCGACGTACTGTCTTGCCGCGTCTTCAAAAGCCTCGCGTCGGGCTCCGCCCATGACTTCATAGGCGAGCAGCGCATGCTCAAGATCGCGGATCGCGCGCTCGCCGCTGGCATGTTCGCGGTCAAGCCGGTCGAGCACTTTGTCGGCCTTGCTGCTGCGCAGGCGCAGACGCGGGAAGAGCAGCTTCGATTCCTTGGCGTGGTGCAATCGCTCGGGGAACTCGTCGATGTAGAACAGCATCGCACGCAGCGCTGCAAAGTCCGGCGGCGTGCCCTGGCGCCGGTGTTGCGCCAGCAACAGCAGCAACGAGTGCAGCATCGCTTCGAGCGCTGCATGTTCGTCGCGGATGACTCTGAGCGTGAGATGTTCCATGCGGGCCTCCAAGCGCATCGCAAGCACCGGGCGTTGAGTGTGCGCGGCGGCCTCGCGGCGCACCTTGATCTTCGACAAGTCGGGTTCGCAGTGCTGGTTCCGGAGTGCGCCTGACGACGGCCGCCGCTACCGCTGAAGGAAGAGGTCAACCAAGCGCCCAGGCAACCAACCAGGCCGCAGCCAGGCTCAGCGCCCGCGCTGCCGCGACACGCAGCGCAAAAACCGGCCCGCCGCTGAGCGCAGCGACGACCGCACGGGTAATCGAGTTGGCGCTGATCGCGATCAGCACGCCGCGTACGACGTGGTCGAGCGGAATGCTGCCGGCGGCATGCATCGCGGCGAGCGAGGCCACCGGCGCATGGGCATCGACGAGCGCGGCCAGAGCGATACCCAGATCCAGGCCGACGTCTCCGAATGCCGCGCGCGCCTGGTTGACGCTCCAGGCCACGCTGGCGAGCAACGCCGCGACGATCAAGGCTTCGCGCAGGCCCAGCGCGGCAAGCAGCAGGCCGTCGCGCAACTCTTCTACGGTCAACCACTGCGTTGCAAAGCGGTGCATGCCGTCGCGTGCTGCGAGCAACGCGGCCAAGGCGGCTGCGCAGGCCGCCGCCAGCATCGGCGCCGGCACCGCCAGCACGCCAATCAGGTAAGTCACAAAGAGGGCCAGCTCGGTCGTCACTCCGGGATCGAAGGAGCGACTCTTCCAGTAGGCCAGCGTCGACAGCATGAGCACGAGCACCGCGCCGGCGATGACCAGCCCCGGTCTGGCGAGGCCTTCAGCCAGCGCGCCCATCACCGCGGCGACGGCAAAACTGCGCAGCCCCGCTGCGCCACGGTTGTCGCCCTGGCCTTTGCGGCGCTCGCGTTCGATGCCGACCAACAGGCCGGCACCCAGGGCCACGGCCAGGCTCAGGGCCAGGGGATCGAGCAGCGCTGTCCCCGGGCTCACGGGCGTGGCCGGGTCAACCCACCGTTACCAGCAGCACCCACAAGCACAGCAGCACACTCGCCGCCGCTGCGAGCAACAGCGTGGTGCCGACGATGACGACGGGCGGCCGGATCAGATGCATGTTGTGGCGTCGGGAGTCCCTCGTCGCCATGCTACGAAACGCCCGCTGCTGCCGGCTTGATGCAGGTCATTGCGCGGCGTCACGGGCGCGCATCTTGCGTCACATGCGCATCCTACGATCGCGGTGTGTTCCGCACCAAAGGAGTTCGCCCATGCTTGCCGATGCGCTGACGGCGCCGGTTGCTGCTTTCCACGGTTGCAGCCTCGTGTTCCACATGTTCTTGTTTCCAATTCGCCATGGCCTTGCCGCGACGCGCGTGGTGGCGGCTGGCGTGCGAACGCGCTGACCCAGCCGATCCCGCATCCAGCCATGGCCCGACGCATCCGCAAGGCACTCTGGACGCGCACTTTCCAGCGCTCGCTGAGCGCCATGACGCGCGCCGTCCTGCGCGCCGGCAAGCAGGCGACGCTGAAGGCCGGGCGACAGGCGACGGCGGCGGCCGAGAAGAAGGCGAAGCCGCCGCCCGCCAAACGGACTGCGGCGCACTCCACTTCGCCGGCACGTCGTGCCGCAAAGCGCGCCGTCAAAGCCGCTGCGCAGCGCCGCCCGCCACCGGCCGGTGGCGGCTTGTGGAGCACCGGTGTCGCAACGGTGGCGGCCGGCGCGCGCCGCTACCGTGTGTACAAGCCGCCAGGCGCGCTAGCCGCCGAGCGCCTGCCGATGGTCGTGCTGTTGCACGGCTGCCGCCAGGACGCTGCGAGTCTCGCGCGCAGCACCCGGATGCAGCGGCTCGCGGCGCGCCAGCGCTTCTTCGTGCTCTGCCCTGAACAGCCGCGCCTGGCCCACCCGCATGGCTGCTGGAACTGGTATGCGACACGATCCGGGCGCGCCGATGCCGAGGCCGCGAGCATCGTCGCCGCGATCGACCAGGTCTGCGCACGCTACGGCGCCGACCCTCACCGTGTGGCGATCGCGGGGCTGTCGGCCGGCGCCTGCATGGCAGCGCTGGTGGCTCTGCGCCACCCCGATCGGGTGCAGGCGGTGGTGATGCATTCGGGCGTGGCACCGGGAGCGGCGCATTCGACCGCCAGCGCCATCGCGGCAATGCAGGGCCGGCGCAAGCCGGTGCCCCTGCAGGTGCCATCAGTCCCCGCGTTACCGCCACTGCTCGTGATCCAGGGCAGCGCCGATCGAGCCGTCGTTGCGCGCAACGGGCCCGCGGCGGCCCAGTGGTGGGCGTACGCAATGGGTGCGCACGCCAGTGCCGCACGCACTGTGCAACGCGGCCAGCGATTGCCGGCGGAGGTTACCGACTTCAAGCTCGGCGTGCGCACCGTGGTCAGACTGGTGATGGTCAAAGGCCTCGGCCACGCCTGGAGCGGCGGTGCGCCGGGCGAGCCGTTCGGTGACCCCTTGGGTCCCGATGCGTCGCGCATGGTTTGGGCATTCGCGCAGAAGCAGTTTCAAGGCGCGGGCTGACAGCGCCCCGGCGCCGTCAATTCTGCCGGCTGACCCGGCGCGAAATCAGCGCGGTGGTGATGCCAAGCAAGATTGCCCATTCGAGCGACAAGGTCACGGTGCCGATCAGCGTCACCGCCAGCGGCGCGCGTTCGGCCGGTTCTTCGCGCCACAGGCGCGCAATCTCGCGCCAGTCGATCAGGCCCCAGGCGACAACGAGCAGCAGGCCGCCGATCACCGCCAGCGGCAGCAGGCGCGCCCAGGGCGCGACGAGAAAAAGAATCAACACCAGAAACACCGC
>JAYUSP010000002.1:0-2971 GCA_043755615.1 Betaproteobacteria bacterium | reverse complement strand
CAGGGCCGCGACGAGGCCGATCCCTGCCGCCGGGAACAGCGGCGAGGCAATGCCCGGAGGGATCGTCAACAGCAGCGACAACCGAGCCGTCGCCAGGTAGACCAGCAACGTGATGGCAAAGGCCTGCCACGGGCGCGGCGATGCCAGCAGACGGTCGACGGCAAAGGCCATGCGCTGTCAGCGAGGCAGCTAGCTGCTGAACAGGAAATTCAACACGTCGCCATCCTTGACCACGTACTCCTTGCCTTCGGCGCGCATCTTGCCGGCGTCTTTGGCGCCCTGTTCGCCCTTGAAGGCCACGAAGTCGTCGAAGGCGATGGTCTGGGCGCGGATGAAACCCTTTTCGAAATCGGTGTGGATCACGCCCGCCGCCTGCGGCGCGGTGTCACCGACATGGATGGTCCAGGCCCGCACTTCTTTGACGCCGGCGGTGAAGTAAGTTTGCAGGCCCAGCAGCTTGAAGGCGGCGCGGATCAGGCGCGCGAGGCCGGGCTCGGTCTGGCCCATCTCGGCCAGGAACAGGCTGCGGTCTTCATCGCTCATGTCGGCCAGCTCGGCTTCCGTCTTGGCGCAGATCGCCACCACCGGCGCGTTCTGCTTGGCGGCGACTTCGCGCAGGCGCTCGAGGTAGGGGTTGTTGTCGAAGCCGCTTTCCGAGACGTTGCCGACGAACATGGCCGGCTTGGCCGTGATCAGGCACAGCGTTTTCAGCACTGCCCGCTCTTCCTTGCTGAAGTCGATGCTGCGCACCGGCCGGGCGTCGTCGAGCGCGGCCTCGCATTTCTTCAGCACATCGACGAGCCGCTGGGCTTCCTTGTCGCCGCCGGCCTTGGCCGCCTTGGTGTAGCGGGTCAGGCTTTTCTCGACCGTGGCCAGGTCGGCCAGGCAAAGCTCGGTCTGGATCACTTCGATGTCGGCCACCGGGTCGATCTTGCCGGCGACGTGGATTACGTTGTCGTCGTCGAAGCAGCGCACCACATTGACGATGGCGTCGGTTTCGCGGATGTGCGAGAGGAACTGGTTGCCCAGGCCTTCGCCCTTGCTGGCACCGGCCACCAGGCCGGCGATATCGACGAACTCGACGATCGCCGGCACCACGCGCTCGGGCTTGACGATCGCCGCCAGTTTGTCCAGCCGCGGGTCGGGCAGCTCGACCACGCCGACGTTGGGCTCGATGGTGCAGAACGGATAGTTCTCGGCCGCAATGCCGGCCTTGGTCAGGGCGTTGAAAAGGGTCGATTTGCCGACGTTGGGCAAGCCGACGATGCCGCATTGCAGGCTCATGGGGGTCTCTTCGGAAGCGAACCGGCGATTGTAGGTGCGGCCTACTCAGGCTTCACCGCTGCCGAGTCCACACGCGGGCGCAGGATCAACACATTGCCGATCACGGCCAGCGCGCCGCCCAGCCAGCTCAGCAGCACCGGCCGGTAGCCCTCGAAGGCGGTCGAGATCACCAGGGCCAGCACCGGTGTCATCACGCCGACAGTGGAGGCCGCGCCCGGCCCGATGCGCTGCTGCAAAGTGAGGTAGCAGGCGAAGGCAATCACGGAGCCGGCGAGGGCCAGGTAGGCGAGCGACAGCCACCACGCCGGTGCTGCCATTAGCGAGGGCGGCGCAAGCGTTTGGCCGCCGGCATACAGCACCACCGCCGACAGCGCCGCGCCGTACAACATGCCCCAGCCGATGGCGGGCCAGAAGGGCAGCCGGTGGGTGGCATTGCGGCTCGACATCAGGCTGCCGATGGCCGAGAGCAGCACCGCGCCGAGCGTGAAGAGGGCGCCGCGCAAAGTCTCGTCACCGGCTTTCACGGCCGCGAACTCGGGTGCGAAGATCAGCGCGACACCGGCCACGCACAACACGCCGCCGACGACGAATTGCAGCGACAGCGCGCTGCGCCAGAGCAGCCACGCCGCGATGCCGTTGATCAGCGGCGAGACCGAGTAGCCCACGGCGACCAGGCCCGTCGGCACATGCTTCTCGGCGTGATAGACGCACAGGTAGGCCAGCGAGTACATGAACACGCCTTGCATCGCGATGCGGGCGTGCTCGGGCAGGGTGCAGCGCAGGCGATCGCCGCGCCAGGCCGCGACGCCCAGCGCCAGCGCGCCGGCCAGCGCGAAGCGCAGCGCCACGCCGGCCTCGGGCGGCGTGTGCTCGAGTTGGTACAGGATGGCGTGCCAGGTGGTGCTCCAGATCGCCACGGCGATCGCGAAGAGCTGCCATGTCGGCAGGCCGCGTGCAGTCGGCACGGCCTCAGAAATTGAGAGTGGCCGTCACGCGCGCACCGACGTGCAAGCGGTGCTCGACACCCGAAACGACGATCGCGTTCATGCCGAAGGCCAACCCGCCGCCGATGCGCGGCTCGGCGCGGTAGGCGGCCAGCGTATCGGCCACGCTGTGGCCTTGCGCGGCGTTGGCCGGGTCGACATCGGGAATCGTGCAGCGGCCGCAGGGCTTGACCAGCTTCAGCAGCACCGGGCCGTCGATGGACTCGATCGTCAACTCGTCGATGAAGTCTTCACCATGCGCATCGGCCACGCCGTCGAGCACGATGTTGGGCCGAAAGCGCTGCATCGCCACGGCGCCGTGGCCGGCGGCGAGCAGGCGCCGGTTCAGTTCGGCCAGCGACGCGGTAGAGGTGACGAGCAGCGGGAAGCCATCGGCGAAGGCGGTTTCGGCTTCGAACGCGCCGGTCCACTGCTTGTCGCACAGGCGCCGCCCGGCCGGATCGAAACGCGCCAGCCGCACGCGCCGGCCGAGGTAGTCGCTGAACCATTGCGCGGCCAGATCGCCCATGTCGAAAGCCGCCACCGTGTCGTTCCAGACCTTGACGCGGCAGGGTGCCTCGACGCTATCGAGCAACAAGTGCAAGGCCAGCATGCCAGGCGCGCGCAGCACCACATCGCTGGCGCGCAGCACGGGCTTGATCAGCGCCATCTTCGGCAGCTCGCGCTGCGTGAGGAACTCGCCC
>JAYUSP010000001.1:0-2972 GCA_043755615.1 Betaproteobacteria bacterium | reverse complement strand
GCCGCCGGTGCCGCCACCGGTGCCGCCACCCGTGCCGCCGCCGCCGGGGCCACGGTCGTCACCAACAGCGTTCCCTCTAGGCTGATCGTTGCCCTGGTTGCCCAGGCCGGTGTTGCCTACGCCATTGCCGCTGTTGCCGGTGCCGACGTTGCCACCACCGTTACCGTTGTTGTTGCCAGCAGGTGCGCCGCCAGCACTGCTTCCGACGCTGCCACCGCCCGTGCCACCGCCCGTGCCGCCGCCGGTGCCGCCGCCCGAGCCGCCGCCCGAGCCGTCACGCGGGCCAACAGCGTTCCCTCTCGGCGCACTGTTGCCCTGGTTGCCCAGGCCGGTGTTGCCGACGCCATTGCCGCTGTTACCAGTGCCGACGTTGCCGCCACCGTTGCCGTTGTTGTTGCCAGCAGGTGCCCCGCCAGCACTACTTCCGACGGTGCCGCCGACCGTAGTACCACCGCCGCCGGTGCCGCCCGTGCCGCCGGTGGTGCCACCACCAGCGATCCCTTTCGGCGCACTATTGCCCTGGTTCCCAAGGGCGGTGTTGCCGACGCCAGTGCCGCTATTGCCGGTGCCGACGTTGGCGCCACCGGTGCCGTTGTTTTCGCCCGCAGGTGCGCCCCCAGCGCTGCTTGCCGCGCTTCGGCCGCCCTCGCCGCTGCCCAAAGGCTGCGCATAGGACAAGCCGACGGTGCCAACCATACCGGCGGCTGCCATCGCTAAGAATAATTTTGAAGCTTTCATCACGTTTTCCTTAAGAAGTTGGATTGAATCGCGGCATCAGGATGAAACCGAAACCTGAGCGTAGTGGTCGCTGCCCGTCGGCGCCATAGTCCCGTGGTGCCGCTACCAGTAGGACATGGCCGCACAGGGAGAGTGTGTTGGATCACGTTCTCCGGCCCAGGTAGCGGCATCCGGCCGCCACCCGAAGAGAGCCGGCGCTGCACAAAGCGCGGTTGTCCTACGCCACCCTGCGGTTTGTTCCTGAAGACAGCGATGCGCGATCAATTTACGCTAAGGGCATTCACAAACTATTGGAGAACGTCGTGGGCAAATATTTCATTGGATGGCTACTCGGTGTACCCGTCTTTGTGTTGGTCATCGCCTATATTTTCTTTCGCTAAAGTCCGATCAGACTTGGGCTTTGGAGCACATCATGCGAATCTTTCGAACCCGGGTTCTGATGCTGGTCGCGGCATTGGCCTGTAGCGCTGCGACATCCGAGACCTTGACCCGCGAGCAGGCCTTGATAGCCATCGAAAATGCCGAACCCGGCACGCGCCTTGAAGGTGTGGTGCGGCTGGTTGAAGTCGGAGCCATGGCCGATGCGGATCGGCTGCTGGTCAAGTTGACCGACGACGATCCGCAGGTGCGGACCATCGCGACTGCGGCGCTATGGCAGATCTGGAGCCGCTCGGGCGATTCCGACGTCGACAAACTGTTTGCACGAGGCATGGAGCAAATGAAGGCCTCAGAGCTGGACGACGCACTGGCCACATTTGACGAAGTGGTGCAGCTCAGGCCGGCTTTTGCCGAGGGCTGGCACAAACGCGCGCTGGTGCATTTCCTGATGGAAAAACATGAGAAGGCGCTGCTGGACTGCAACGAAGCGCTCAAGCGCAATCGCAACCACTTCGGCGCCTTGTCGGGCGCCGGCCAGATCTACCTGCACAAGGGCGATGCACAGCGCGCACTCGATTACTTCAACCGCGCGGTCGACCTCAATCCGAATCTGGTTGGACCGGCGCGCTTGATTCCGATGCTCGAAGAGTACCTGCGCGCAAAGTACGACAGCACGATTTGAACGCCGCTGTTCAGGGCAGAGCCCGCACGGCGGGCAATGCCGGGCCCGGCGTAAGCGGGTCGTCAAGCGCGCTGCCGGGGTCTTCTTCGCCAAGCATCGATTCCTGGTCCGCGCCAACAACGGCCGGCCTTGGCACCGGCGGGTCGCCAACCGGTGCCGGAACTGCGTCAGGCGGCGGGTCGGTGATCGGCGGCGGCGCCTCGGTGGGCTTGGGCGGCACGGGAACTGGCGCGACGGCAGGCGCTGCGGGGGTTGGCGCCGCGCCGCGGCGGGTCACGGTGATGCGTCCATCGCTTTCCATGCGCGCGGCTTTGACGTCACCGACCGACTCGATGCCATGCTCGCGCAGCGCGGCATGAAGCTCTTCCAACGTGACCATTTCCCGGCGCAGGTTGGCGCGCACCAGGCACCCGTTTTTTACCAGCAGCAATGCCGGCGGCTCGACAATCCGGCGCACGGCTGCGCTGTGGAAGCTGGCCCAGTCGATCAGGTAATTCCACCCGACCAGCGTCAGCACCAGCACGGCGCCGTCGGCCAACGTTTGGTAGCCGCCGGACATCGCGTTTTGCGAGGCGTCGGCGACCAGCACCAGCAGCATGATGTCGGCGATGGCGATGGAGCCAGCCTCGCGCCTCAGAACGAATCTGAACAGTGCAAAAAGAAACCAGTAGACCGCCGTTCCCCGAATGATGAGGTCCAGCGGATCGACGCTCAGACGAAGCAGGGCTGGCAATTCGGGCATGGAGCCGCTTGGTCTTCAGGTTGGGCAGCCAGAGAGCCTTGGTGCTCAGAACTGCGCGCGCAAGTACAGAACTGGCCGGCCATGACGGACCTTGAGCGAGAGCCGGTAGCCCGAGTCAAGCCGTAAACCGAAGGTACCTCGCTCGAAACCAAATTTGGGTGTCGACGGCTTCCACTCGACACCGATGTTGGTCGTGACCAGGGCGGTGGCCGGCGGGGTTCCCAGGCCGCGGGCGCGGGAGGCATCGGCAAACAGCAGGTGCTGGTCGGACAAACGGTAGCGGACACCGAAGCCCAAGGTCGGCACCACGCCGACCAGCTCCATGGGGCCGTCGGCGCGGCCACGATCCAACGGCGACAGGTAGCCCACCGTGCCAACCCCGGCGCCAAAGCTGGTACGCCCGTTCCTCGTCCACAGGCGAACATCGACGCC